>JALRJA010000056.1 GCA_023255235.1 Flaviramulus sp. | reverse complement strand
GTTTTCATAACATCTTCACTTGCCGTAGAAAACATTTCTATACGCTCTCTTGAGGTTCGTTTTTTGTAGTTTTCAAATTCTGCAAATAATCGTAAAAACTTATCTTTTTCTTGTTGTAACTCGTTTTGAAGTTTTTCTTCAACTGTTTGTGTTTGTTCGTCAACCTCTACAGTTTCTGTTTGAGAAGTTGCTACTTCTTCTTGCTCTATATGTTTATTTTTGTTCTTTTTACTCATCGCTAAGTTAAATTTTTGCAATACTAAAAATTAGTTGGCAAAAGTACTGCCATTATTATTAAAATGCCATAATGTCACAAAAAAAAATATAAGTGGGCTTTTATAATGGTGTTTGTATGTGCTAAGGGTTTGTTTTTAAGTAACTAACATGGGTGTATTTAAAAAGTCTTGTGATTTATTTTGTTTATTTCTAAGCTAAAAAGTATTATTTTTATAAGAAATTTAAAAAAACCTATGTTGTGTAGCTACCAATCAACCTTAGAATTTGCTTTAGAACAAGACCAAAATGATGTTTTAAAATCTTACCGAGATAAATTTCATATACCCCAAGATAAACATGGTAAGGATTTGATTTATATGACTGGAAATTCTCTTGGTTTACAACCTAAACAAACCAAGGCTTATGTAAATCAAGAACTTGATGATTGGGCAAAA
Source organism: Flaviramulus sp. (assembly GCA_023255235.1). Taxonomy (GTDB): domain Bacteria; phylum Bacteroidota; class Bacteroidia; order Flavobacteriales; family Flavobacteriaceae; genus JALRJA01. The sequence continues at coordinate 5,983 of JALRJA010000056.1, read as the reverse complement.
TTAGGTGTTGAAGGTCATACTCAAGCAAAAAATGCATGGCTACCTTACCATGAGTTTCTCACAAATAGTATGGCAAAAATTGTTGGTGCAAAACCCATTGAAGTGGTAGTTATGAATACCCTTACCGCAAATCTTCATTTTATGATGGTATCATTTTACCAACCTACAAAAACACGGTATAAAATACTTATTGAAAGTGATGCTTTTCCTTCTGATAAATATGCTGTTGAATCGCAGTTACGACATCATGGTTTTAATGAAAAAGAAGGGTTGATTTTATGGAAACCAAGAAAAAATGAAGCATTACTTCGTTATGACGACTTAGAGCTTTTAATGCAAAAACACGGAAACGAAATTGCTCTAATAATGATTGGTGGCGTAAATTATTATACTGGGCAATTTTTTGATTTAAAACGAATAACCAAATTAGGACATCAATATGGTTGTAAAGTAGGTTTTGATTGTGCTCATGGAGCTGGAAATGTTGTTTTAAATTTGCATGACTCAGGAGCTGATTTTGCTGTTTGGTGCACTTATAAATATTTAAATTCTGGACCAGGTAGTTTGGCTGGTTGCTTTGTTCATGAACGCCATGCTTACAATAAAAAATTAAATCGTTTCACTGGTTGGTGGAGTCATGACAAAGAAACGCGTTTTAATATGCGTGATGCCTTTAACCAACTTGCAGGTGCCGAAGGCTGGCAACTTAGCAATCCGCCTATTTTATCGATGGCTGCTATTAAAGCTTCGTTAGATTTGTTTAGTGAGGTTAGCATGGAAACACTAACCAAAAAATCAAAAAAACTAACAGGTTATTTAGCGTTTTTATTAGAACAATTAGGAAAAGATGTTATTCATATAATAACACCAAAAGATGAACAACACCGTGGTTGTCAATTATCTATACAAGTTAAAAACAGCAACCAATCACTACATAGCAAATTACTAGAAGCAGGCGTACTTACCGACTGGCGAGAGCCAAATGTAATTCGGTGTGCTCCAGTTCCGTTTTATAATTCGTTTGAAGACATTTATAATATGGTTGCCATATTAAAAACTATTTTGAATTAACTTTTGGTTGTTTAATTTTTTTTTTTTTGAATTTGAAATTAATTAGAATCTAATTTCATCAATTCTTTATAATTTATTTTAAGACGTCTTAATAATAAACCATATATTAACCAGTAGAATAGTATTAATAAAACAATAACAATAATTAAAACTAATACAACACCTAAAATAAAGCTAGCATAAACTTTAAACTCTTGATTATTAGCAGATGCAAGCTCAAGTTTTTCAACTACCATTGGCACATTATTTAGCACATAGTAAGTTCCAAAAATGACTCCTATAATTATTGTAACTAAGTTAAAAATCACATAATATTTTACAGTTTTTCTGGTTTTAATAATGTTTTCCATTAGGGTTTTAGCATTATCAGTAGCCGAAATAGTTTTATAATTTTTATAAAATAAATAAAAGAAATAAAAAAGCACTATGTAACTAATGATAGAAATAGGTACTAATACCGATTCTAAGTTTACATCTTTCATATTGTCATGAAAGGTTGAGTCTTTCATAAAAAAAGAAATGCCAATCCAAAAACCAAACTCAAGTAAGCTAATTATAAATATCCATTTCACAATTGAGGATGACTTTCTTAAAATCATCTGGTATAATTCGGCATAAGTTAACTTAGGGTAAGGGTATTGCTCCTTTTTCCAGTGGTTTTTTAAAATTTCTAATTCATCCATAGTTTTACGGATTTAAAATGGTTTTAAGTTTCGTTTTTACACGATTAATTCGTACCCGTGCATTTACTTCACTTATACCCAATGTTTCACTTATTTCATTGTAGTTTTTGTCTTCTAAATATAAGAAAACAAGTGCTTTTTCTATATCGTTTAGTTGGTGTATTGCTTTATATAGCAGCTTTAATTGTTGTTCTTCTGTGTCATCAAATTCTTGTGCTTCTATCTTAAATTCTACCCCTTGAAAATCTTGAGTATTAATGGTACGTTTAGATTTTCGGTATAATGTAATTGCTGTATTTAAACCCACACGATACATCCAAGTGCTAAACTTTGAATCGCCTCTAAACTTAGGATATGCTTTCCAAAGCTGTATGGTTATTTCTTGAAACAAATCATTATGAGCATCTCTGTTATTTGTGTATAAACGACAAACTTTGTGCACAATGTTTTGATGCGTTTCAAGCAATTCAACAAAACTATGTTTTAGTTCTTTACTCAAACTAGTGGTTTAGTTATTAAATAAGTAGCTTAATTGATTGGAACGTTACAAATATGTGAAAATTATATTTTATATGCATGGGTTTTTATAAAATGTTTGTTGAGTATAATCTGTTTATATTTACTAAAACCTTTAGGTAACATGACAAATATCATACTTAATAAATAGCATTTGTAATACTTTTAGAGTAATAAATTTTATTTGTCATGAAACCAAAAAAAAATCCACAACTTGAAATTGGAAGAAATAGCAGTGTTTTTTTTGCTATTGGTTTAAACATCATGTTGTTTTTAACGTGGCAAGCATTAGAGTATAAAACCTACGAAAGTAAAGATTATGTTATAGATGTTATTAATGTTGAACAACAACTAGAAGAAGATATACCAATAGTGCCTGTTAATACAACGCCACCACCGCCGCCGCCTGCTACTGTTAGTGAATCTATTAAAATTGTAGAAGATGTTGAAGAAATTGAAGAAACTATTATTGAAAGCACAGAAACAGGTCAAGATGATGCCATTGTAGAACGCGAAGTAAACATAAGTGATGTAACGGTTGAAAAAATGGCAGAAGATGTTGAAGTTGCTTTTGCTGTTATAGAAGATGTTCCCATATTTCCTGGCTGTGAAGGGCTTAATAAAAACCAAACAAAAGAGTGCTTTCAAACCAAAATTCAAGAACACGTAAAAAAGCATTTTAAATATCCCGAATCGGCGTTAGAATTAGGTATTCAAGGTCGTGTATCTGTTGTATTTGTAATAGATTCTAAAGGCTATACTACTAATATAAGGTCGCGAGGTCCAGACAAGGTTTTAGAAAAAGAAGCCGAACGCATAATTGGTTTATTACCTAAAATGAAACCAGGTAAACAACGAGGTATTCCGGTAAAAGTAGCTTATGCAGTTCCTATTTTCTTTAAATATGCTGAAGAATAATTACGTAAATTTATTCTCATTTATAGGTTTTTATATAAGAATAGTTACGCTGCTTTTAAAACAACAAAAGCTACTTTTATAACTAAGTAGCTTTTATTGTTTTATGATTATTTTGTAGTTATTGAATAATACCTGCACAACTTACTCTTGCACCAGCATCACCTGATGGTTGCGAAGTTAAATCATCAAAACCAGCATGAATAATAAGGCTTTTCCCAATAATATTTTTGGTGTTATCGTCACATCCTATACACCATTGATTTGTTGAAAACTCAACTATTGCATTACCGTCTTTATTGGCTGTAAAATTACCTATATCACCTTTGTGATAGCCGGTTTCGGAACCCCATTTTCCATGTGGTTGATTGGTAGGATTCCAATGCCCGCCAGCCGATGAACCATCGGGTGATGAGCAGTCTGATGATGCATGAATATGTATGGCGTGTTCACCTGGTTCTAAGCCACTTATGGTTGCTACCATCTTTACCGTTTGGTTTTCTTCTGTAAAAATAGCGTTACCAGTTACATCGCTATCGCTTTTTGCATTTAACGCTACTGTTAGCGTTTTTATTTGGTTTACTCTTTCGGTTTTAGATGCTTCAGATTCAATACTTTTTTCATCTTTTTTGGTTTCCTTACAAGCTATTACACTACTAGTTAACGCTAGTAATAACACACTAATTTTTTTCATTTTATAATACTTTTTAGTTTATCCGAAAGTTAAGCGTTTATTATAGTAAAACCAAATATAACATGACATATATCATGTTTTAAAAAACCTACTTCTCATACTTTTGACCTACAACTGTTAGGTATGTTACATTCGCTAATAAACAAATACAATGTGGCTGGACCACGTTATACAAGCTATCCAACTGTGCCTTACTGGGATAGAGATACTTTTTCATTAAAAAATTGGAAATCATCTTTAATACAATCCTTTAATGAAAGTAACGCTAATGAAGGTATAAGTATATATATACACCTCCCTTTTTGTGAAAGTATGTGCACATTTTGCGGTTGTTCTAAACGCATAACAAAACAACATAGTGTTGAAGAAGATTATATAAAAGCCGTTTTAAAAGAATGGAGTTTATATCTTGAGTTGTTTGACACAAGACCAATTATAAAAGAATTACACCTAGGTGGAGGAACTCCAACATTTTTTAGTGCAGTTAATCTAAACCGCTTAATAACAGGTATTTTAAGACGTTCTAAACTAGCAAATACTTATGAGTTTAGCTTTGAAGGACACCCAAACAACACAACTAAAGAGCATTTACAATCACTATATAACCTTGGTTTTAAAAGGGTTAGCTATGGTGTGCAAGACTATAATGAAACCGTTCAAAAAGCAATTAATAGACTACAACCTTTTGAGCATGTAAAACACGTTACAGAATTAGCAAGAAAAATAGGTTACACCTCTATTGGTCATGATATTATTTTTGGGTTACCGTTTCAAACATTAGAGCATGTACAAGAAACTATATTAAAAACAAAAGTATTATTACCAGATAGGTTAGCATTTTACAGCTATGCTCATGTGCCTTGGCAAAAAGGAAATGGGCAACGTGGTTTTGATAATAAAGACTTGCCAACAGCAGAACTAAAGCGAGCACAATATGAATTAGGTAAAAAATTATTAACCCAAGTAGGATATGTAGAAGTTGGTATGGACCACTTTGCTTTACCAACAGACAACCTATATCAATCTATGGCAGAAGGTCGTTTACATAGAAATTTTATGGGTTACACGGCTTCAAAAACCCAACTTATGATTGGTTTAGGAGTTTCAGCAATTAGTGATAGTTGGTATGGTTTTGCTCAAAATGAAAAAAATATTGAAGCATATTATCATTTACTAAAGGAAAATATTTTACCTGTTTACAGAGGGCATATTTTAAATGAAGAAGATTTAATTATACGCAAACATATTCTTAATTTAATGTGCCGTTTTAAAACATCATGGGAAAAAGATATGCTTTATTTTAAAGAGCTTCCTGATGTTTTAAAAAACCTAAAAGAAATGCAAAAAGACGGTTTACTTATAATAAGTCAAAATAGTATTGAAGTTACCAAAAAAGGGCAACCATTTATTAGAAATGTATGCATGGCTTTTGATTTATTATTACAAAGAAAACAACCTAACACACAGTTATTTTCTATGACTGTATAAAAACCAATATAACCATGAAAAACATTATTGTGCCTATAGATTTTTCTGAACATTCAGAATATGCGTTAAAAACAGCAGCTAAATTTGCTACAAAATTCAATGCTAATATATTAGCGTTACACATGCTTGAAATGTCTGATTTGGTATTAACAGCCTCTGAAGGTCTTCAATATGAAAAAGCCCGTTTTTTTATTAAATTATCAGAACAAAAATTTGAAACATTTTTAGAAAAAGAGTATTTAAAAGGGCTTAATGTGATACCCATAATTAAACACTTTAAAGTATTTAGTGAGGTAGATGACGTTGCCACAAAACATGATGCCGATCTTATAATTATGGGATCACATGGCACAAGTGGAATAAAAGAGTTTTTTGTTGGTTCAAATACAGAACGCGTAGTTAGACATGCCAAAATTCCGGTGTTGGTTGTTAAGGATAAAGCTATTGATATTAATTTTAAAACGGGTGTTTTTGCTTGCGATTTTTCAGAAGATAATATCAAACCATACATTAATGCTGTTAATTTTTTTGATAAAATAGATGCTAAAATGCAGCTAGTTTATGTGAATTTACCAAATGAACGCTTTCTAAGTTCTACAGAAATGGAAAAAAAAGT
>JALRJA010000048.1 GCA_023255235.1 Flaviramulus sp. | reverse complement strand
GCAATTTCGGTAGTACCACCACCTATATCAACAATCATATTTCCTTTCGGTTGCATAATATCTACACCAATACCAATAGCGGCAGCCATAGGCTCATGAATTAAATAAACCTCCTTACCATTTACACGCTCAGCACTTTCTTTAACAGCACGCATTTCAACCTCTGTAATCCCAGAAGGAATACAAATAACCATACGCAGAGCGGGTGTAAAAAACCGCTTTTTTAACGCAGGTATGTTTTTAATAAACATACTTATCATTTGTTCAGAAGCATCAAAATCGGCAATTACACCATCCTTTAAAGGTCTAATAGTTTTAATGCTTTCATGCGTTTTACCTTGCATTAAACTAGCTTCTTGCCCAACAGCAATAATTTTATTAGTCACCCTATCTCTAGCAACAATTGAAGGTGCATCAACCACAACTTTGTCGTTATGAATTATAAGCGTATTGGCAGTGCCTAAATCAATTGCAACCTCTTCGGTTAAGAAGTCAAAAAATCCCATGAGTTATTAATATTATAAGTAGTTAAAAAACGAATGCTGTAAATGTAGTAAAAGTTGGTAAATATATTTAATTATAAAGGTTCAAAAATTTCTAAACAGCATAAAATCAATTATTTTAGAGTGTTTTTAGGGCGTTCCCTATCGGGTCGGGCTTTTCGTTACAATCTTTTTTTCGTTCCTCAAAAAAGGATTTTCACTGCAATCCCTAACGCAAACAATCAGTTTAAAAACAAATTAGTGTTTAAAATGGCGTATTCCGGTCATAACCATAGCCATATTATTAGCATTACAAAAATCAATACTCAATTGGTCTTTTATAGAACCACCCGGTTGAATTACGGCAGTTATGCCAGCATTTTTTGCAATTTCAACACAATCAGGAAACGGAAAAAACGCATCACTTGCCATAACAGCACCATTTAAATCAAAACCAAAAGATTGTGCCTTATGTATAGCTTGATTTAAAGCATCAACACGACTAGTTTGCCCAGTACCACTAGCACACAGTTGCTTGTTTTTAGCCAACACAATGGTATTAGATTTTGTGTGCTTACAAATTTTTGAAGCAAAAAGTAAATCATCAATTTGTGCCTGTGTTGGTGTGGTATTGGTTGCCTGTTTTATATGTTCGGCAGTATCTGTAACAGTATCTCTATCTTGTAGCAAAATACCATTTAAACAAGTTCTAACATGGGTTTGAGGTAATTCAATATCTTTTAAAACTAACACTATTCTATTCTTTTTACCTTTAAGAATTTCTAAGGCTTCATTAGAAAACGAAGGTGCAATAACAACCTCACAAAATAAATCATGAATAGCATTGGCAGTAACGTTATCAAGTTCTTTATTGCAAATTAAAACACCACCAAATGCAGAAACAGGATCTCCAGCAAGTGCATCAACATAGGCTTTATAAAGTGTTTCACGCTGTGCTAAACCACACGCATTGTTATGTTTTAAAATAGCAAACGTAGGAGGCTCATTTTTAAATTCAGACATGAGGTTTACAGCCGCATCAATATCAAGTAGGTTGTTATAACTTAACTCTTTACCATGCAATTTTTCAAAAATAGCATCAAAATTTCCAAAGAAAACGCCTTTTTGGTGTGGGTTTTCACCATAACGCAAAACGGTTCCGTTGGGTTCGCTAATTTTTAAAACCTGTTCGTTTTGGTTTTTGTTAAAATAGTTAAAAATGGCAGCATCATAGTGTGATGAAACTTGAAATGCTTTTGTAGCAAAATGCTTTCTGTCTTCTTCAGAAATAGTGCCATTATTAGCAGATATTAACTCTAAAAACGCATCATAATCATCAACAGAAGACACACAAATTACATCGGCATAATTTTTTGCTGCAGCCCGAATTAATGAAATACCACCAATATCAATTTTTTCAATAATATCTTGATTGCTTGCACCTAAAGCCACCGTTTTTTCAAATGGATATAAATCTACAATAACCACATCAATTTGCGGAATTTTATAGGCAGCTAATTCGGCAACATCACTGTCATTATTTTGTCTATTTAAAATACCACCAAACACTTTTGGGTGTAAGGTTTTTACACGACCGCCAAGAATAGAAGGGTAGGAGGTTACATCTTCAATAGGAACAACGTTTATGCCTAAATCAGTGATAAATTTTTCTGTGCCACCAGTTGAATAAATAGTAACACCTTGTTGGTTTAATTTTTTTACAATAGGTTCTAATCCGGTTTTACTAAATACCGAAATTAGTGCCGATTTAATGGTTTTTTCGTTGCTCATTAGTGTTGAGTTGTTTTTAATTTTAAATACTTTTTTAAAGCTTTGAAGGTAGTGCAAAAGTAGGTATTTCAATTAAAAACAGAAGCCTACAAAACTTAAAAAAGACTGTGTTTTTTCAACTAAAAAATGAAGTTGTTAACAAAACGCTTGCAAAGTTTGGTAAGTTGAGTAAAACAAGCTGCTATGGCGTCTTTAATTGTAATCTAAAAATTAAACTAAAGTATTTCAGAAACTTGTAAGCAAACAAATTCTAAAAAACGCTCATCATCTTTGGTAAATGGGTTTAGCGTGTTAGAGTCTATATCTATTTGCCCAATGTTTTTACCATTTACAAAAATAGGTACAACAATTTCGGCTTTTACTGTAATACTACAAGCAATATAATTGTCTTGAGCAGATACATCGGGAACTACAAAGTTTTTGTTACTTACGGCTACCTGTCCGCAAATGCCTTTTCCAAAAGGAATTAGTGTATGATCGGTAGGTGCACCAACATAAGGACCTAAAATTAGCTCTTCTTTATCACCATTTCTAAAATAAAAACCCACCCAATTATAGTATTCAATATTGGTTTCAAGTAATTCACACAGGCTAAGTAACCGCTCATTTACAGATTGCTGCTTATTTGCTAAAATGGTTTCAACAGCTGTTTTTAAAAATTCAAAAGTCATTTTATAAAATATTTTGTAAAAGTATTTAAAAAAGGCTTAATGTATTGGTGTTTATACTTGTTTTTTTAAATTGTTAAACAAGCATTTTTATTAGTTGAGGTTCTTTATAAACGCCACAATGTTAATGATTTTATAAAATTACTAGTAGCATTTTAAATTTATTTAAATTTGCTGCATGATTAAGGTTATCTTACATAAAATATTCACGATACTATTGGCACTTTTTGTATTGTTGTCAACTGTGTCATTTACTGTTAAAAAGCATTACTGTGGTAATGTTTTGGTTGATGCTTCTATATTTGCCGAAGCCGAAACATGTGAAATGGAAACTTTTGAAGAGCTTCAATCAAGAGGCTGTTGTAAAGATGAAGTACAACTTGTAAAAGGACAAGATGAGTTAAAAATGTCTTTGTTTGATCATGTAGAATTTGAGCAACAAAAGGTTTTAGTTTCGTTTGTTTTTTCATACATCAATCTTTTTAAAATTCTTGAAAAAGAGGTTGTTCCGCATAAAAATTATGCACCACCAAATCTGGTTAACGATATTCAGGTGCTTAATAATACTTTCTTAATTTGATTTTGTAGATAATTGCATTTCCGCGTAAGCGATAATTAAAAAATGAGTTATCTAACAAAATATCAAAAACAATGACACATACATATACCATTTTAGGAATAACTTGTAGCGGTTGTAAAGCTTCTATTGAAAAGGCTTTAAGTAATTTGCCTCAAGTTACAAATGTACTGGTAGATGTAGAGCGTTTTGAAGCCACTATTGATATGTCTGAGCATGTTACAATTGAAAATTTGCAACGTGTTTTACCAAAGAAATACAAAATAACAGCAAAAAATATATTTGAAAACTCAAATAGTATTGAATCACAACAAAGTGATTTAAAACAGTTGTTTCCGCTATTTCTAATTTTTGGCTATATCATTATTAGTTCTATTTTAATCAACTATAAATCTTGGAATTTTACTAGTTTTATGTTAGATTTTATGGGATTATTTTATATCGTTTTTAGTTTTTTTAAACTATTAGATCTAAAGGGTTTTCCCGAAGGCTTTAAAATGTATGATCCTCTTGCAAAAATAATCCCTCTTTACGGTTGGGTTTATCCTTTTATTGAAGTTGCTTTAGGACTCATGTTTTTGATGCGTTTTCATATACCAATAGCATTAGTTGTAACCTTAATTGTTTTAGGAATTACAACTATTGGTGTTACCAAAGTATTGTTAGATAAAAAATCTATTGCATGCGCTTGCTTAGGAACTGCACTAAAATTACCTATGACAAAAGCTACATTTATTGAAAACAGTATTATGATTGTTATGGCAATTATTATGCTTTTCAAATAAAATTAGTAACACAAAATCTTATAAAAGCCAATACTATTGGCTCTTCAAAAAAAAAATTTAAAAATAAAAAAATGAAAAGTATAATATATATTATCATAATGCTCTCTACTGCACTGTATTCTCAAGATAAAATTACAGGTATGATTATGGAAGCAAACGACAAAAATGAACATAT
>JALRJA010000039.1 GCA_023255235.1 Flaviramulus sp. | reverse complement strand
TTAATGCCACTCAACTTATCAAAGGGTTTTATTTTATCAATATCAACGATACCACTATTATTAAGTTTGTTAAGTTATAAATACATATAAATTACAATCTTTTATTAGGCATATGTCAATTTGTTAACCAATTTTTAAATTAGGTTAATAAATAAAGGCAAAGAAAACGGTTATAACCTTATTGTGTAACCGTTTTCTTTTTGAAAAAATATTAAACCATTATAGTTTTTTATGGTCTAAAGCGTGTAGTTAAATTAAATGATGATTAAATACATTAAAAAAAACAGTCAGTTTTTAGGAATATTAGTCTTAATAATAAGTTTTAGCAATTGTAATAACGAACAGCTAGTAACCCAAGAAGCCAATAACCCAATAGCTTTATTACCTTATGAACCAGTAGGATATGCCATTTTTCCAGATGAGAATACGCTATTATCATCAGCATTAGATGGTGGTGATAGATTTGGCAGAGATCATGATAAAATAGGTGATGTTGATGGCGATGGCGTTATCGATATGGTGGTTGGAGCTCGTTCTGATGATGATGGTGAAACTGATGCAGGAGCTGTATATATATTATTTTTAAATAGTAACGGTACCATAAAGGCATATCAAAAAATATCAATGCTTAGTGGTGGCTTTTCAGAAGTATTAAATCAAGGAAATTTTTTTGGTTATGGAGTAGCCGGAATTGGTGATTATAATAATGATGGCATTCCAGACATTGCTGTTTCTTCTCCTGTTCCTCCAAATAATTCATTATATATCTTGCATTTAAACACAAACGGAACCGTTAAAAGTTATGTAAAAAACAGTAATATTATTGCACAAGGGCTAAGTGCTGTGGGCGATATTAATGGTGATAATAGAATTGACCTGGTTGCTTGTAATCCTGGCTCAGATGATGGCGGAACAGATAGAGGTGCTATTGATATACTCTTTTTAAACCAAAATTCTGAGGTAAACTATTCGCAAAAAATTACCATAAGTTCCACACAAGGAGGTTTTGGTTCAGGTCTTGAAAATGGTGATCAATTTGGAGGTAGAGAAGTTGCTATGCTGGGTGATATAGATCATGATGGCACTTTAGAATTGGCCGTTGGAGCCTTTATGTCTGACAGAGGTAAAGGAGCAATTTGGATACTCTCATTACACGCCACAACATTTAATGTAGAATCTAAAATTAAAATTACCCAGGGAATGAATGGTTTTTCTGATGAATTAGTTACCGATATAAACCCAAATGGCACCTCTGGAGCCAATTTTGGACACGCCATGTGTGCTTCTGGTGATATTGATGGCGATGGTATAGCAGATTTAATCACAGGAGCTAATCAGCAATATGAAGGCTGGGCATATATACTGTATCTTAAAAACGACAAAACAGTAAAATCGTTTTCAAAAATAAATAATACTAACGGTGGTTTTAATTTAAGCTTACCAGAAGAGGGGCGTTTTTCTCGGTCTATATCATACTTAGGTGATTTAAAACAAGACGGATCAATAGCTATAAACTTTGGAGGTGGAGCTGGCGGCACAGGAACTCTTTACATGCTTTTTTTGAAACCTAAATAATTAGTAAATAGCCAATTAAGGTAAATTGTTTTTATTAATTCATTATGTATTACACTTAGCTATAAAAAAAAATACTGTTTTGTAAGATTACACAGTTGTTTTACAAAGAGCTAATTTTTTATTTGCTATTAAATCTGTAATGGCATTCCAGAGAGCAATTCGTTTTTCTAATGCTTGTTTGGCAACTACTAAAGTTTCGTTCCATTTTTGGTCGTTGTCTTTACATAATTCTGAAACCAATTCAAGCGATAGTGGTCCGTGTTCATCACCATCAAGTTCTATATGACGTTCAAGGTAATATTTTATTTTATTATATAATTTATTTTCTGAATCGGCATTTTTAAGGATTTCAATAAACATATCAGGAATGAGATCTTCTCGTCCAAAGGTAAATGCGGCAGCAACTAGATGAGGTTTATTGGTATTAATAATTGAAAATGTAAATTTTACAAAATCTGCCACTCTATCATCTATTTTAATGTTATTTAAAGAAGTCTCAACCGAGTTACCCAAAGTTATAAGGTTTATAAAATTAGTAATTTGTGTTGTGTTTGCATTTACTTGAGCCATGGCATCTAGATACATTTCAAAATGGCTTTTAGGTTCTCCTAATTCATTTATATCACTTTCTTCACCGTGAACAATTTCATTAATAAACCTTGATAATGTTGCATTTTTTGGTGGTGTCCAAGGAGTTTTAACGGTGGTTAAATTTATTTGAAGATTTTTTAATAGAGACATAAAATCCCATACGGCAAAGAC
>JALRJA010000328.1 GCA_023255235.1 Flaviramulus sp. | reverse complement strand
AACGGATTTGGTAGAATAGGTAGAATTGCTTTTAGAGTAGCAGCTTCTAGATCTGACATTGAAATTGTTGGAATCAACGATTTATTAGATGTAGATCATTTAGCCTACTTATTAAAATATGATTCTGTTCATGGAAGATTTCAAGGAACAGTAGATATTAACAGTAAAGGAAACTTAGTAGTAAACGGAAACGAAATTAGAATTACCGCAGAACGCAACCCAGAAGATTTAAAATGGGATGCTATAGGAGCAGAAGTAATACTAGATTGTACAGGTATTTTTACAACCCTAGATAAAGCTCAAGCTCACATCACTGCAGGTGCTAAAAAAGTAGCTATTTCTGCACCATCTGCAGATGCTCCTATGTTTGTAATGGGTGTAAATCATGATAAAATTACTCCAGCTGATACAATAGTATCAAATGCGTCTTGTACTACAAACTGTTTAGCTCCATTAGCTAAAGTTATTAATGATAACTTTGGAATTGTTGAAGGTTTAATGACAACCGTGCATGCTACAACAGCTACCCAAATGACGGTAGATGGTCCATCAAGAAAAGATTGGAGAGGCGGCAGAAGTGCCTTAGCTAATATTATTCCTTCTTCTACAGGAGCAGCCAAAGCAGTAGGAAAAGTGATTCCTGAACTAAACGGAAAATTAACAGGAATGGCATTTAGAGTACCAACTCCAGATGTATCAGTAGTAGATTTAACAGTAAGAACAGAAAAAGCGGCTACTTGGGATGAAGTTAAAACAGCTTTAAAAAATGCTTCAGAAAATGAATTAAAAGGTGTTTTAGGTTATACAGAAGAAGCTGTAGTATCACAAGATTTTGTATCAGAACCTATGACAAGTGTTTTTGATGCTGGTGCAAGTATTGCTTTAAATGATAATTTTCTTAAATTAGTATCTTGGTATGATAATGAGTTTGGTTATTCAACTAAACTAGTTGATCTTGCTCAATATATTAGTAAAATTTAAAACAAATAATATTATAACAGCACCACAGGTTTAACGGTGTAATAAGCCTTTAAATCTGTGGTTTTTATTTAAAAAACGCATGATTTTAATTGTTGATAGTGGTTCTACAAAATCTGATTGGATAGCCATAGACGATAAAGGAAATAAATTACATGAAAAGCTTCGAACCAAAGGGCTTAATCCAGAAATACTATCTGAAAAAAAATTAAAAAAAACCGTTCTTAAAAATGAGATTTTAAAAACCAAAAGCAAAGAGGTTTCACATATTTATTTTTATGGAGCTGGTTGTGGCACAGAACGCGGTAAAGAAATGGTTTTTTTAGCCTTAAAAGAAATTTTTACAAATGCTATTATAAAAGTAGAAGAAGATACCTTAGCTGCTGTTTACGGAACCATTAATACTATAAATGAAGCCGCCGTTGTTTGTATACTTGGAACAGGTTCCAATTGTAGCTATTATGACGGTAAAAAACTGCATCAGCGTGTGTTATCGTTAGGCTATATTTTAATGGATGACGCCTCAGGAAATTACTTTGGAAAACAACTTATTAGAGATTATTTCTTCAACAAAATGCCTGAAGACATTAAAGTAGCTTTTGGTAGTAAATACAACTTAGAAGCAGACTTTATAAAATACAATATTTACAAACAGCCTAACCCAAATGCCTATTTGGCAAATTTTGCCGAATTTATGTTTTTAAATAAAGACTCGAATTATATTTTAGAGCTTATTAAAGACGGTATTAGAGTGTTTGTAAAAAATAACATCATGCAATACAAAGAAGAACTCAAAACAGTACCTGTACATTTTGCGGGTTCAATAGCATTCTTCTCGCATGACCAAATAAAAGAAGTAGCTCAAGAAATGGGGTTTACTCTTGGTAATATTGTTAGAAGACCTATTGAAGGACTGGTTGACTTTCATTTAAAAAACGCATAAAATTGGCGTTAATTTTTTAATACCTACAAGCTATATTAAATGCTTATAAGTATTACTTTTACCCTAAAACAAAAAGTATGATTACATTAGATCAAATAAAAGATCTTAATTCCCGCCTTGACAAACTAAGGCACTATCTTTGACATAGATGCCAAACTCATAGAAATACAAAACGAAGAAGAACAAACTTTTGACCCTAATTTCTGGAACGATTCAAAAAAAGCCGAATTGGTTATGAAATCGCTAAGAGAGAAAAAAAGTTGGGTTGAAGACTACCAAGCATCAAAAACCTTTACAGAAGATTTAGAAGTTATTTTTGAATTCTATAAAGAAGCAGAAGCCACTGCAGAAGAAGTACAAAATAAATACCAAGAAGCATTACATCATATTGAAAAATTAGAGTTTAAAAACATGCTTTCAGATCCAGGTGATAGTTTAAGTGCCGTACTTCAAATAACAGCTGGTGCTGGTGGTACAGAAAGCTGTGATTGGGCAAGTATGCTCATGCGTATGTACCTTATGTATGCCGAAAAAAGTTGTTTTAAAGTAAAAGAACTTAACTTTCAAGAAGGTGATGTTGCAGGCATAAAAACAGTAACATTAGAAATTGAAGGCACTTTTGCCTTTGGTTGGCTAAAAGGCGAAAACGGTGTACACAGGCTAGTGCGAATATCACCATTTGATAGCAATGCCAAACGCCATACCAGTTTTGCATCGGTATATGTATATCCTTTAGTTGATGATACCATTGAAATTGAAATAAACCCTGCCGATATTGAAATCACAACGGCTCGTTCTAGCGGTGCTGGTGGTCAAAATGTAAACAAAGTAGAAACCAAAGTTCAACTCACACACAAACCAACAGGAATTCAAATTTCATGTTCTGAAACACGCTCACAGCACGATAATAGAGCTAGAGCTATACAAATGCTTAAATCGCAGTTATATGAAATTGAGCTTCAAAAACAACTAGCTCAACGCGAGGATATTGAAGCTAATAAAATGAAAATAGAGTGGGGTAG
Source organism: Flaviramulus sp. (assembly GCA_023255235.1). Taxonomy (GTDB): domain Bacteria; phylum Bacteroidota; class Bacteroidia; order Flavobacteriales; family Flavobacteriaceae; genus JALRJA01. The sequence continues at coordinate 5,569 of JALRJA010000328.1, read as the reverse complement.
CCAAATTAGAAACTATGTGATGCATCCTTACAAATTAGTTAAAGATGTAAGAACTCATTTTGAAACTGCCAATGTTGATTCAGTAATGGATGGCAATATTGATGTCTTTTTAAAAGCTTATTTAATGATGATGGGACAAAAAACAGAAAACAACAATCAATTATGAATAAAATAGATACCATAATATTTGACCTAGGAGGCGTTTTAATAGATTGGAATCCTGAGTATGTTTTTATAGATGTTTTTAACGGAAACAAAGAAAAAATGCGTTGGTTTCTTGATAATGTCTGTACTTTAGATTGGAATGAAAATCAAGATGCCGGTAGTTTAATTGAAGATGCCAATAAAACACTAATTAACAAATTTCCTGAGTTTGAAAATGAAATAAAACAATACTACGGAAGATGGGTAGAAATGCTTGGAGGACCAATAGAAGAAACCGTAACAATTTTAGATAAATTAATAAAAACTAACGCCTATAAAATAGTTGCATTAACCAATTGGAGTGCAGAAACCTTTCCTGTAGCTTTAAACATGTTTGAATTTTTGCATTGGTTTGACGGTATAGTAGTTTCGGGCGAAGAGAAAACTAGAAAACCCTTCAATAAAATATATAACATTACTTTAGAGCGGTTTAATATTACTCCAGAAAATGCTATTTTTATTGATGATAATTTAAGAAACATCAATGCTGCCAATAATTTAGGAATACACGGTATTCATTTTGAATCGCCATCTAAACTAATTCAACAATTAAAAACCTATAACATACATTTATAATGATTACCATATATCATAATAACAGATGCAGAAAATCACGCGAAGGTTTAGAAATTATCCAACAATCTGGGAAGGCGTTTAAAATAGTTAATTACCTTGAAGAAGTACCAAGTGAAACCGACCTTAAAAACATTATAAAACTACTTCAAATTAAGCCCATAGAACTAGTGCGAGTAAATGAAGCTATCTGGAAAGAAAACTATAAAAATAAAAATTTAAGTGATGCTGAAATTATTACTGCAATGCTTGAAACCCCTAAACTTATTGAACGTCCAATAGTTATTAATGGTAATAAAGCAGTAGTAGGAAGACCACCCGAAACTATAAAACAAATCATCTAGTTTTTTAATCGTTCTTTTAACAAAAATTTAACGTATACGGTTAAACTTTAAAATACCTTTGAGGTCTTAAAAAAAAGCGTTAATGTCAAAAATTTTAATAGCATTTACTTGGTTTGTATCGTGTTTAACAATTTTAAATGCGCAACCTAAAGTTTCACCATTTGTAATGGTTGGAAGCGTAACAATAACAGGAAACGTTATAGATAGCGAAACCAAACAACCCTTAGAGTATGCTACTATTTCTTTTTATAGCCTTAGAGAAAAACAAATCATAGATGGTACCATTACTGATGAAAATGGAAGTTTCGACATAAAAATACCAGAAGGGGTTTATGATGTTAAAATAGAATTTATATCATACAAACCCTATGAGTTAAAAAACCAAAACATTCGGTCAGATTTAAATTTAGGCTCTATTGCTTTAGAATTAGATATTGCTGCTCTTGATGCAGTAGAGGTTATTGCAGAAAAAACCACTGTAGAAATTAAGCTAGACAAAAAAATATACAATGTAGGTAAAGACCTAACTGTAAGCGGCGGTACTGTAAGTGATGTATTAGATAATGTGCCATCTGTATCGGTAGATGTAGAAGGCAATGTAGCACTAAGAGGAAATACCAACGTGCGTATATTAATAAACGGAAAACCTTCAGGCTTGGCAGGGCTTAACTCGGCAGAAGCACTAAGACAACTACCAGCCGAATCTATAGAAAAAGTTGAAGTTATCACCTCTCCTTCAGCTAGATATGAAGCTCAAGGTACAGCAGGAATACTAAACATTATTTTACGAAGAAGCAAACTACAAGGTTTAAATGGTGCTTTAACAGTAAACGGTGGGCATCCTACTACGGCAGGTATTTCAGGGAATACAAACTACAGGACTGGCGATGTTAATTTTTTCAATACTACTGCCTATGGATATAATACTACTATTGGGCATTCATATAACTATACCCGATATAAAAACACAGGAAATTATGTAGATGAAATTAGAGATTGGGATAACATTAGAAAAGGATTAACTACAAATTTAGGTTTAGAATGGTATATTAATGATTCGGCATCATTAACAACATCTATTGTTTATAGAGATAGTGATAGCGAACAAAACTCAACAAATGTATTAACTCAATTTGATGAAAACAGAAACTTTATAGATGAGAATATTCGTTTTGACCCTGAGTTGAGTAAATCTAAAACCATACAATACGCTACAAATTTCACTAAAAATTTTAAAACAGCAGGGCATCAGTTATCATTTGATTTTCAATTTGAAGAAAATAATGAAGATCGCCTGTCGCTAATTTTAACCGATGGTGTAAATACCGATAATTTAGCTACCATAGAAGATCAATCGTCTGTTTTACTTCAATCAGATTATGTTTTACCTATAAATGAGAACAGCCAATTTGAGTTAGGTTATAGAGGTGATTATAGTACAAGATCTACAGACTATGAAGTTCAAATACGAAACCCTTTAAATGGTGATTTTGAAATAGATACTAATTTATCTAACCTGTTTAATTTTAAGCTTCATATTAATGCCATTTACGTACAATATGGAAGTAAATTAAATAAGTTTTCCTATTTATTAGGAATGCGAATGGAAAATACACAAACAACCATAGACCAACCAACAACTGGCGATTTTAAAAAGAAAAATATCACTGGGTTGTTTCCAACATTAAATTTTAGCTATGAAATAAGTGATAAAGAAAACATTACTTTAGGGTATAGTCGAAGAATAGAAAGACCACGTTCTTTTTATTTAAACCCATTTCCTTCTAGATCTAGTCTTACCAATATATTTCAAGGAAACCCAGATTTAGACCCTAGTTATTCTGGACTTTATGATTTAGGCTATTTAAAGCGTTTTAATAAGCTAACCCTTAGCTCATCGTTTTATTATCAACGTGAAAAAAATGAAAGTAACTGGGTAAGCTATGAAACTGGAGAAGTTGTTACCGTTAATAATCAAGATTTACCAGTTATTGCTAGAACACCTGTCAATTTTGCTACTGAAAACAGGTTTGGTTTTGAGTTTAACTTCAATTACAACCCTAATAAAAAATGGCGAATTAATACCGATTTTAATCTTTTTAATAATATTATAAAAGGAGAGTTTAACGGAGTAAATTTTGATAATGAAAACTTTAGTTGGACAGCTAGAATTAATAATAAATTTACTCTGCCCAGTAATATAGATTGGCAAACCAATATTGATTACCGAGGACCTAGTCAAGATAGACAAAACAATAGAGAAGGTGTTTTTTCTGTCAATTTAGCATTTAGCAAAGATTTATTTAACGAAAACGCTTCACTTGTTTTTAATGTTAGCGATTTGTTTAATGGTAGAAGATATAGAGGTGATATTGAAACCGAAACCTTTTTTAGTAGGAGAGACCTTCAATTTAGAGGAGGTAGAATATTTAATTTAGCCTTTACATATAGGTTTAATCAAAAAAAGAAGGTTGAAAGATCTCGCGATTATGGCGGTGGCGATATGGATATTTAAAACCCAAAATATCATATAAAAAAAGAGGCTGTTGATTTTATTCAAACAGCCTCTTTTTTTTATAGTTTAAATTATGTTATGAATTTGATTGTTTGGCTTTTTTAGCAGCTCTCATTTCTTTTATTCTTTCAATTAGCGAACCTCCTATCCAATAAGGAATTACAAAGGTTAACAAAAAAATCATTAACCAAAACCCAATTGTTAAAATAGTTAAGAATGCTAAAAACCCTAAATATTGGTCAAATTCAAACATAATAATGTGTTTTTTAAAAATCTTAGGCAAATATAAGTTAAAAGCTTTTTTTAAACAAAGTAAAGTTTATAATTATTAAATGCAACCTTAAAAATAGTTGAATTTATATACTAGTTCTTTAATTTAAAATTCATCAGAAACTAAATCGCCTTGATTTCTAAAAACCAATGTATCATTAAAAGCATCAAGTAAAATAATACTATCTGTATTCACTTTTCCTGCTAAAATTTCTTTACTCAAAACATTTAAAACTTCTTTTTGAATAATGCGTTTTACAGGGCGAGCTCCATATTCAGGATTATACCCTTTATCTGCAAGATAGCTTATAGCTTCTGGTGTAGCATCAAAAGTAATACCTTGTTTAGCAATCATTTTTGTAATAAGTTTTAGTTGTAAACCTACAATTTTAATAATGTTTTCTTTTGTTAAAGGAGTAAACATAATAGTATCATCAATTCGGTTTAAAAACTCTGGTCTTATGCTTTGTTTTAATAAAGTTAAGACATCTATTTTTGCAGTTTCAATAGCAGAGTCTATATCTTTTGTAGCTTCAAAACGCTCATGTATTATTTGACTTCCTAAATTTGAGGTCATTATTATAATGGTGTTTTTAAAGTCTGCTAAACGCCCTTTATTATCGGTTAAATGCCCTTCATCTAAAACTTGTAATAATATATTAAAGGTGTCTGGATGTGCTTTTTCAATTTCATCAAGTAACACTACAGAATAGGGTTTTCTTCGCACGGCTTCGGTTAGTTGCCCACCTTCATCATAACCTACATAGCCTGGAGGTGCACCAACCAATCTACTTACCGCATGACGTTCTTGGTACTCGCTCATATCAATTCTAGTCATGGCATTTTCATCATCAAACAAATACTCTGCTAAGGCTTTAGCTAGTTCGGTTTTTCCAACACCTGTGGTTCCTAAAAAAAGAAATGTTCCAATGGGCTTTTTAGGGTTTTGCAAACCGGCTCTACTTCTTCTAACGGCATCACTAACAGCAATGATAGCCTCTTCTTGACCAATAACGCGTTTGTGTAGTTGCTCTTCAAGTTTTAATAACTTTTCGCGTTCACTTTGAAGCATTTTAGTAACCGGAATACCTGTCCATTTGGCAACAACTTCGGCAATATCATCATAGGTAACTTCTTCTTTTATTAAAGAACTGCCCGATTGATTTTCTTTTAATTGTTTTTGATAAGTTTCAAGTTGTTCTTGAGCATCTTTAATCTTTCCATAGCGTAATTCGGCTACTTTACCATAATCGCCATCGCGTTCTGCTTTTTCAGCTTCAAGCTTGAAATTTTCAATAATTTGTTTTGTATTTTGAATATTATCAACAACTTCTTTTTCGCTTTTCCATTTGGCATTTATGTCGTTTCTGGCTTCTTTTAAATTAGCCAAATCGGCACGAAGCGATTTTAATTTTGTTTCGTCTTTTTCGCGTTTAATGGCTTCAATTTCAATTTCTAATTGCATAATTTTTCTATCTAAAACATCGAGTTCTTCTGGTTTAGAATTGATTTCCATGCGTAGTTTTGAAGCGGCTTCATCCATTAAATCAATGGCTTTATCTGGTAAAAAACGGTTTGTTATATACCGCTGCGATAACTCTACGGCACCAATAATAGCGTCATCTTTTATGCGTACTTTGTGGTGGGTTTCATACTTTTCTTT
>JALRJA010000325.1 GCA_023255235.1 Flaviramulus sp. | reverse complement strand
AGGTTTCTTTTTTATTTGAAATAGTATAAATAACGATAGTAATACCAAGGCAAAAATGATGCAAAGTGACCAATGAACACCAATTAAACCAATTGAAAACCCTCCAAAAGCAGGTCCTAAAACACTTGCCATTTGCCATGTAGAACTATTCCATGTAGCAGCATTTGGATATATTTTTTTAGGAACAATAAGGGCTACAAGTGAAAAAATTGTAGGACCAAAAAAAGAACGTAAAAACCCGCCAAAAAACACCAAAGCATAAATAGTATATAATACAGCTTTGGTTGACCAATCTTTAACAACCTCATCCCAAGTAACTAAAAACAACCCTAAGCTAATTAACGAAAAAGCAGCAATACAGGTAGCCAATAAATTGCGTTTTTCTTTTTGGTCAACAATATAGCCTGCAAATAAAGCCATGCTAAATGCCGGAATAATTTCCATTAACCCAATTACACCTAACGACAAAGGGTCTTTTGTTAAAGAATAAACCTGCCATTCTATAACAATAAACTGCATAGACCACGCAAAAACTAATACAAAACGAACAAGCAAAAAGGTATTAAATTCTTTAATTCTTAATGCGGCATACGGGTCTTTTTTTGTCATAAATTATTCTTTTATATCCTTTAGCCTTAGTTGTAAACTCACATTTCCCTGCCACTCGTTTTCATCAATTGAATAAACTATTTTAAAAGGTTTACCATTAGAAATAACATTTAGTTTGTTACCTAAACCAAAACCAATAGCTACAAATTGACTTGATGCATTTGGTTGTTTTGCGGTTAATCTTAAATGGGTTTTATCATTACCAACACATTTTCCATAGCCTGTATCTGTTGTATTATCGGTCATAAAAACAGGTGTCATATTGTTAGGACCATAAGGAGCAAACTGTTTTAAAATTCTATAAAATTTGGGTGTTATATTTTTTAAGTCTATTTTACAATCAATTGGTATCTCTGGGATTAATAAGGCTCTATCTATAGTTTTATGAACTTCATCTTCAAAAGCTTGTTTAAACGCTTGATAGTTGGCTTCTTGTATTGTTAATCCGGCGGCATATTTATGCCCGCCAAACTGTTCAATATAATCACTACAAGATTCTAAAGCATTATAAATATCAAAATCTTTAACCGATCTAGCAGAAGCAACTAATTTATCGCCGCTTTTTGTGAATACTAAAGTAGGTCTGTAGTATGTTTCGGTTAATCTAGAAGCCACAATACCAATAACGCCTTTATGCCAATTTTTGTTATAAACAACACTAGTAAGGCGGTTTTGTTCTTTTTGTTCTTCAATTTGTTTAAGAGCTTCTTCTGTAATTTGCTTTTCTGCTTCACGTCTTTCAAGATTAAAATTATTAATTTCGGTGGCATAGTCATTAGCCTTATCTTCTTCACTCTCTGTTAAAAGTGTTACGGCATAATTACCGTGTTTCATTCTTCCGGCAGCATTAATTCTGGGTGCTACCATAAACACAACATCTGATATGGTGAGTTCGGTTTTTTCAACTTGATTTAAGATAGCTTTAATACCAATACGGGGTTTGGTGTTTATTACTTGTAATCCAAAATATGCTAACACTCTATTTTCACCATCTATAGGAACAATATCGGCACCTATTGCGGTTGCTACCAAGTCTAAATAGGGTATTAAATCTTGAACTGTTTTACCGTCATTTGTTGCTAGTGCTTGTATGAGTTTAAACCCAACACCGCATCCGCATAATTCTTTATAAGGGTATTTACAATCTGTTCTTTTAGGGTCTAAAACCGCTACTGCATTAGGTAAGGTGTTTGCTGGTCTATGGTGGTCACAAATAATAAAATCGATACCCTTTTTTTTGGCATAAGCTACTTTTTCATGAGCTTTAATACCGCAATCTAGAGCTATAATAAGTGTGAAATCATGGTCTAGGGCAAAGTGAATTCCTTTTTCAGAAACGCCATAGCCTTCGTCATATCTATCTGGGATATAGGTATGCACCAAATGGTGTTTGGTTTTTAAATAGGAAGCCATTAAGGCAACAGCGGTAGTGCCATCAACATCATAATCGCCATAAACTAAAATATGCTCATTATTTGCAATGGCTTTTTCAATGCGAGCAACAGCTTTATCCATATCTTTCATCAAGAATGGGTTGTGTAAATGACTTAAACTTGGTCTAAAAAATTGCTTGGCTTCTTTAAAGGTTTTAATACCACGTTGAAGCAATAAAGTGGCAATAATAGGATCTACTTGAAGTGCTTGTTGTAGAGCTTCTTTTTTTTTAGTTTCTGGTTTAGGTTTTAAAGTCCAACGCATATTGCTGTGTATTCAACAAATAATAAAACTTAGTTTTTATGAAAGTGCGTTTCAATTTTTAATTCTGCAAACTGTCTAAACATAGCCATAACGCCACAGTATTTATCAATAGATAAATCGACGGCTCGTTGTAGTTTTTTTTCTTCTAAATTAGCTCCATGAAAATGAAAATGCATTGCTACATAATCATAAAACTTAGGGTGTTCTTCTGTAAGGTTGGCTTCTATTTCAATTTTAAAAGTTTCAACTTCTAGTTTCATTTTTTTTATAAGTGCTGCTACATCTAAACCCGAGCAACCCGCCAAACCGCTTAACATTAATGCTTTAGGGCGATACCCTTCGCCTTTACCACCGCTTTCTATACCTGCATCTATAAATAAGGTATGTCCTGATGGGTTTGTGCTTTCAAATTTCATGTTGCCTAACCACGTTGTGCTAATATAATCTGCCATTTTTATGAATTGGTTTTAGGTTATTCTAAATATCAAAAATAGTGTTTAAAAAATTAATTGTAGCTGTTATAAATTAGTATTAATAGGAACTTAGTTTGTAAAGCTGTTTTAATAAAAACTTAGCTAATTTAAGCAACAGCTTTTACAGAATATGTTACAATTCTTTTTCAATAAAATCAATATCGGGGTTGCATATTTCGGCAATTAGTTTTTTTAATTCTATCTGAAAGTTATTTAAAATTTCTTTAGTAATTAATGTGTTTTTATGTTTACTGTAGTTAGATTCTTTTTGAGCAAATTTTAAAAACCCCGCATTTAAGTTTTTAAATGATATAATGCCAGCTTCAACGGGTGTGTTTAGTTTTTTTGATTCTAGCATCATATAGGCATAGCAAAGCACTTGAAAGCTTTTGCTATATTTTTTATAATCGGTGGTTAAATCTTCCCAATTAATAATTTCAACTTGGTTTTGTTGTACGCTTCCTGTTTTGTAATCTATAATTCTGGTTATACCGTTACGTATATCTACTCTATCAACTTTTCCTTTAATTTTAACAGGAACGTTAAGTTCGGGCATATTTATTAAAACGCTATTCTCTGCCTCAATAGCTATTATTTTTATGGTATCGCCTTGGTTTAAAGCGTTTATTTCTAAATCTAAAAAATTAGATACATAGCGTTTTGCAATTTCAAAAATAATTAGGTTTTTTCCTTTAGTAATATCGCCTTCTTTATACTCATTTTTAAAATGATATAGTACGCTTTCTTCCATTTTAGATTTTAAAGACCTAAGGGTTTCAATAGTTAAAAAGGTATCTAATAGAGGTTTGTATAAATCTTCTAATGTATTGTGAACAACGGTTCCTAAAGTATTTTCTGCAACTGTTTCTTCTACATTGTCTTGTTCTTTTATTTTTAATATTTTTTGATAGTAAAAATCAATTGGGTTTCTTATGTAATTAATAAGAGATGATGGTGAAAAACCCTCTTTTGCTACTTGAATAATTTGATCTTGTAAGGTTTTAGTTTTCTTTACTATGTTTAAAGTAGGTAAAATAATGGGTGCTTTTGGTGTAATTATTTGATGATTAATGGTATGGATTTTTTCTAATTCTAATTGGGTTACAAACCTGCTTTTTTCTCCACCCGTTAATGTATCGGCTTCTGTGTTGTATAGAATATGAATGTTTTTGGCACGTTGTAAAAGATGGTAAAAATGATAGGTGTAAACAGCATCTTTTTCTTTGTAAGTAGGTAAGTTATTTTCTAATTTAACATCAAAAGGAATAAATGAATTATTGGTTTTTCCTGAAGGTAAAATACCTTCGTTTACAGATGAAATAATAACTGTTTCAAAATCTAAAACACGTGTTTCTAGCATACCCATAATTTGTAATCCTTGTAAAGGTTCGCCTTGAAAATTGAGTGTATTAGTGCTTAAAAGTTCTTTGTAAATACTGTGCAAAGATAAAATACTTGTAAGGTGTTGGTATTTTGAATTTAGTCTAACAATCTCATTAAAAAGTTCGCTAAAACGAAAGGTGTATTCTAAATAAAGTAAATTGGCACGGGTGTTATTGTTTAAATCGGCTTTTATTAAAAGTATTAATTGCAAACAATTATTTAAGGCGGTTTCAATAGATTGTTTCCAGTTTGAAAACACTAAATTAATTATAGTTTGGGCTTTATTATTGGTTATTTCAAGTAGGCGTTTTTGACTTAAATAAACCAAATTATTGGCATCTATGGTTTCTATTATTTTAGAAGATAAATCTATGCCATCAATAAATAATAAAGGTCTTATAAATTGGTTTGATACAATATTAACAACGTCTTTATAATAAAAATGTGGTGCTTTGTGTATATGAAATAACGCTTCAAAAAGGGTTGCCAACGGAATTGCTTTTAAAGGAAAGCCCATTGTAATGTTTAGAGCATCTAGTGTTTTTGGTAGTGAATTTAAAACAGGAATTAGTAAATTCTCATCACTTAAAACTACTGCTGTATTTTGTAGCGAAGGATTGGTTTTTTGCAAGTTTTCTAAAAGTATTCCAATGTGTTTTGCTTGACCTATATTTTTTGGAATTCCATAAACGCTTATATTTTTTTCTTTAGAATAATTTTCGTTTATCCAATTAAATGGGTTCTTTTTAAAAAACGGCCAGTTTTTATGTTGCCTGATAAACAGGGCAGCATCGTGTTTTGGATTTTCTAAAAAAACCGTATCAATATCCCAATAAATTTTTGCTAAATCATTTTGTAATAGTTCTTGTATAATGGTTTCTTCGGCAGTATTTAAAGCGTTAAAACCTATAAAAACATATTGTTTACCAGTATTACTTTGAATAAAAGTTTCTAAGTTGGCTACTGCTTCTCTGTAAATTAAGCCTTGATAACCTTGTTTTTTATTTAAAAGACTTTGGGTTAAATGATTGTAGTAGTTATAAAGTTTTTTCCAAAAAGACAAGTAGTTTGTAACAAAATCTGTTTGGTTTTCTTCTAAAGACCAATGGTTTAAATCTTGAATAGCACTTAAGTAATTGAAAATTTTTTCCTGCTCAATAAGGTATCTATCTATTTCATTAAAGTCTTGTAGTAACACTTGTGCCCATTTTGAAAAAGACTCAAAGGTATCTGGGTCTTCCTGTTTTGTTAGTGCTATGTAGGTGTTATAGAATTCAAAAAGTAGTTCTGTATTTGATATAGGTTTAAGTTGTGATAGTGTTTCAACAAATTCTTCAATACTAATAATTTCTGGAGAAAAAATAGTTTTATCAATAGCTTTTGGCAATTGATGCTTTAGAAAAACACCTGCTCTTTTACTTGGCAGAATAAAGCTTAATTCTGAAAGGTTTGCTTTACTGTTTTGTAAATTATTTAAAACATCAAGAATAAAGGTTGTCATAGTATAAAAATAAAAAACGCTTCGGATATCCGAAGCGTTTTTAAAACTTATTTTTAAAGATTAACTAGTTGTTATTTAACTAAGTTAATTTCTACACGTCTGTTATTAGCTCTACCAGCACTGGTGTTGTTTGAATCAATAGGTTTAGACTCACCATAACCAACAGCTGTTAATCTTGAAGCATTAACACCATTATTAACTAAATAGTCTTTTACGGCATTTGCTCTTGAGTTAGATAAGTTTTGGTTTAATGACTCGCTACCAACGCTGTCTGTATGACCTTCAATTGTAAATTTAGATATAGGATATTCATTTAAGATAGCAACTATATCTGATAATACTTTGGCAGATTGTGCTTTTATTGATGATTTTCCAGTATCAAATAAAATAGTTTTTCCATAAGCATTTAATGTTTTTTGAACTTCATCTGATACTTCTGGGCAACCATTGTTTGCTACAGTTCCTTTAACATCTGGACATTTGTCATCTTTGTCTAACACACCATCACCATCTTTATCTGGCCATGGGCATCCTTTATTAGCTGCAGGACCTGCATTGTTAGGACAAGCATCATCACCATCGGTTACACCATCGCCGTCAGCATCAGGACAACCAGCTAAAGCTTTTAAACCAGCTACTGTAGGGCAATTATCGGCACTATCAACAACACCGTCACCATCTGAATCTGGGCAACCATTCATTTCAGCTAAACCAGCTTCGTTAGGACAGTCATCTTTTGAGTCTTCAATGCCATCACCATCTGTATCTGGGCACCCGTTGAATGCTGCTAAACCAGCAACTTCAGGACAGGCATCATCTTTATCATAAATACCGTCACCGTCTGTGTCAGCACCACCAAATTTAATAGATATTCCAGCTGAGTGTTGGAAATGTGTTTGTAAGTAATCTTCAAAGGCGTGCTTGTAGCTAGATTGTAGCGTTAAACCAACGTTATCGCTAAACCAAACGTTTAAACCTAAAGTTCCGTTTAAAGTGCCAGCACCAATTTCATCAACCCAAGTGTAACCACCACCTATACCTAAATAAGGCTCTAAAGTGTTAGAGTTAATTAATTCACCAAGGGTGTATTTTATAGTTCCATCTACACCGTAGTATGATAAATCATCTACTGTGTTTACTTCTTCAGGATTTGATCCAGGAACATCACCCCATTTGGTGATTTGATTTAGTGAACCCGAAACTCCAAAAGAGAATCCATCTCCCATGTATTTAGATACAGAGATAGTAGATAATGATGGTAAAATATTCCAATGATCTTCAACATTAAAGTATTCATCAAAAATAGTTTCACTAAAAGCACCTCCATCACCTGATGGATAAGCATCAACGGCATTAACTCCAATAGTAATTTGCCATGGATTGTTTTTGTCTTGAGCATTTACATTACCTAATCCAATAACTAGCAATGCAACGAACAATAATCTGCTAAGATTTTTCATATTCAAAAATTTAATTTTTAAGTGTTAATTGTAAACAAAAGTAAGTTGTTAAATTTTATTAACAAAGACAAATATATAAAAAAATACTACAAATTGCGTATTCGTAGCTATTTCATAAGAATTTTACATAGTTTTTAATAAAAATTACAAATCTTTTATTTTAATATCCTCATTAATATACACCAGTATTTTTCTTTTAGTTTTTAAGTTCATGGTTTCTAAGGCATCTTGGTAAAGTTGTAGTTGTTGCTCGTGCTTTTTGTCTTCAACGCCTGTTTTGTAATCTATAATAACAACCTCAGCACCTTGAACTACAAGTCTATCGGGTCTTAAAACAACACCGTTATTTAAAATAATGTCTCGTTCATTATATATGGTGTATTTTAAATTATAATAGTCTTTAAGCTCATAATGGGTAACAATTTTATTAATTATGGGTTTTAAAATTGTTGCTTGTTTTTTGTTAATGATAGAAGCACTTAAAAAATCAGTCATTACAAAATCAATATCATCAATGGTTTTAATTTGTGCTAAAATATCATGAATGAGATTCCCTTTTTCAATAGCTTCTTGTTGATTGGTATCCCAAAGTAAGCCAGATTTTGTTACTATTTTTATATTTTGAGATTCTTTTGAATTGGAAATAAATTGCTCTTGTATAATTGCTTTTTTAGAAGGTTTTGATGGTTTAATAGCTCTTTTTTGCGTGCCAAAATGATATTTTAATTCTATATCGTTCCACAATCCTAAATGCTGTAAATAGGTTATTAATAAACCCGAATATTTTTTGGTATTAAGGTCGCCTTTTGCAGAAATTTCTTTTTTTGATATAACATATAATTGTTCAACAGCTCTGGTTAAAGTTACATAGAGTAAATTGATGTTGTCTAACTCTAATTCAGATTGATGTTTGTTGAATATTGTCAAACCTGTTTCGCCATAATTTTCAAATTCTTTAACATAGTTTAAAAGCATGTGTGAAAACCCTGCATATTTTTCTGCATCTAAGCCATACCATTCTTTGGGTTCTACTTCTTGATACATATTTAAATTGGCATAAGGAAAAATAACAACCGGAAACTCTAAACCCTTAGATTTGTGAATGGTCATGATTTGAACAGCATTTTGCTCTTGGGGTGAAATTATACTCAAACTGTCTTTTTTCTTATTAAAATAATCTAAAAACCCCGAAATATCAGACCCCTTTTGTTGTGAAAAATCTAAAACAACATCTAAAAAGAACTGAATGTAAGCATTTGATTTTTCAACTAAATTAAAACTACGCACAATGGTTTCTGCTAAATCATATAGTGGCAATTTTAAACTGTTTTTACTGCTGAAAAACACATTAAATTTTTCAAAACTTTTAAATAAGTTAGGTAATGACAAGTTTAAATGTGAAGTAAAAAATTCATGCTTATCTTCTACATTAAAAAATGTGGCTAAAAAATGTAAACAGGCTATTTTTATTTCGCTGTTTTTAGGTTGAATTAAAAGTGCCATAATGTTGTTTACAAAAACAACTTCAGGAGCATTGTTTATTAATAAGGTTTCAGAAGACATAATAGGTATTTCATGCTGGCTCAAATAATTTGCTACTGCAATACCTTCCTTTTTTTTTCGTACTAAAACACAAATATCTTCATATTTATACTCTTTATTTAAACAAATGCTATTAATGGTGTTTAAAACCTGTTCTGAATATAATTGGTCTGCATCGTCTTCTTTATCAAAATCTAAAAAAGATAATTCTACATAGCCATTTTCGGTATGTTTACTGTTTTGTTTGGCATTTTCATAAAGCCTTTTATAGTCTTCATTACTAAAAACCTGATTTGCCAAAAACGTAAAAAATCCATTATTAAAATCTACAATTTCTTTAAAACTTCTATAATTATCTGGAAGCTGTTTTACATGCTGTTTTATAAAAGGAAATGGCTCATTGCTTTTATTAAATAAATTTATAAACTGTTCGGCTTTACCGCCACGCCATCTATAAATAGCTTGTTTTGCATCTCCTACTAACATAGCACTTCCTGTTTCGGTTGAAAGCGAATTTCCTAATAGCGGAATTAAATTTTCCCATTGTAAAACAGATGTGTCTTGAAATTCATCTATAAAATAATGATTAAACTTTTCACCAATACGTTCATAAATAAAGGGTGTTGGCTGTTTTTTAATTGCATGGCTTATAATGGTATTAAATTCTGAAATAAGCATTTTGTTTTGCTCTTCTTTTAAAACCCTTAATTCGTTATTAATTGCATTTAAAACTGAAAGTGGCGTTGTGTTTTTATAAATGTTTTTTAAAAATTTAAGCTTAAAAATAGCCTGTTTGCAGTTATTAAAAGCGGCTGCTAATTGGGGTTGAATTTGATTAATTACAGAAGCCACATCACCTGAAACGCGTTTGGGGTATAGTGTGGCAGTTTCAATATCGTCTTGCCATTTAGCTTCAAAATTAATGTCAAAATCGTGCTTAGTTAGTTTTTGAAAATACTTTGGTAAATAGCTTCCGGAAAAATCGTTGTGTTCTAAGCCGGCTTCTTCTATAAGATTTAAGGCATTTTCTGCTTTATTTACAAGGGTGTTTTCTGTTGTTAAAATAGCTTTTTTAAGCTGTGTTTTTAGGGTTTTAAAATCATCAAAGGTTTTGTCTTTTAAGGTTTCAATAAAGGGTATATCATTTTCGTTTACTAACCGTTTTGCAACCTTGTTAAAATCATAAGACACATCCCAACTTTTGTCATCGTCTGCCTTTTCAATAGCAAACTCAATTAAAACATTTGTGAGTTCGGTATCTGTTCCGGCTTTAGCTATCAAGCTATCAACAGCTTCATTTAAAAGAGTGTCTATGTCTAATTCAACTTCAAAATTTAAGGGTTGTTTTAAATCGTGAGCAAAGGTTCTAATGAGTTTATGTGTAAACCCGTCAATGGTTGAAATATCAAAAGCTGCATAATTATGTACAATTGCATTTAAAAGATTATTGGCTTTTTGGTGAAGTGTTTCAGGCTGCATTTCTAACTCTTGGGCAATAGCTGTAAACATACTGTTTGGCGTTTCTAAAATAGCCTTATCGCTAAATGCTTGTAGCATTTCAATTATACGCCCTTTCATTTCGGCAACTGCTTTATTTGTAAAGGTTATTGCTAAAATATTTTTAAATAAATACAGGTTATTTGAAGCAAATAACAGTTTTAAATAAGCCTTTACAAGGGTAAATGTTTTTCCGCTGCCTGCAGAAGCGTTATAAATTGTAAACGGGTTACGGGTTTGCATATAACCAAAATTTGCCTACAAGATAAAAACTATCAATGGTTTGATAACAATTTATTATTTTTAATTACCCACATTTATACTTAAATTTGAAAAAAATAAAATTTTAATATTTAAAACACAAAAATTATGGCTTTTGAATTACCAAAATTAGACTATGCGTATGATGCTTTAGAACCACATATTGATGCAAGAACAATGGAAATACACTATTCTAAACATCACCAAGGATATACCAATAATTTAAACAATGCAATAGCAGGAACAGCATTAGAAACTCAATCTATTGAAGATATTCTTGCAAATTTAGATATGGCTAATGCGGCTGTTAGAAATAACGGTGGTGGTTTTTATAACCATTCGTTGTTTTGGAGTGTTATGAATCCTGAAGATAAAGGGTATTTATCTGGCGATTTAAAACAGGCTATTGATGATGCTTTTGGTTCTAAAGAAGGTTTTATGGATGCTTTTTCAAAAGCGGCAGCAACGCGTTTTGGTTCTGGTTGGGCATGGTTATGTGTTCATAAAGGAGGAGCGGTTGCGGTTTGCTCAACTGCAAATCAAGATAACCCGTTAATGCCGGGAATTGGTTGTGGTGGCACGCCTATTTTAG
>JALRJA010000386.1 GCA_023255235.1 Flaviramulus sp. | reverse complement strand
GATTTACAAAACTTATAAACTTCTTTTTAAAATAGGCTTTTTGAATATCGGTTATAGCAACAAACGAAGCTAAAGAGGCATAACTCTCATTAAATAAATCAAACATTTTATCAACATAGGGCATAACGTCTTTTGTTTTTGTAAACCCAAGAGCTTTTAGCTGATAGCGTTTTTTAATAAGTTCTTGTGCCTTATAAAAGAATTCTGGTTTTACATTTTCAAACGGAAAGTGGCTTTCTACGTATGATTTTTCAATTTGTAAACCTGCAGCTTCATAGTGTTTAACATAATATGGGTGATTATACCAAGTTACCATAGGTGCTATGGCATCAAACCCATCGGTAATAACACCCACTTTATCTAGGTTTGAAAACCCAACAGGACCTTCTATATAATTTAATTGATGCTCTTTACCAATGTTTTCTACTAAGGTTAAGAGTGTTTGCGAAACCTCTAAATCATCAATAAAATCAAACCACCCAAAACGCATTTTTTTTTGGTTTTGTTCTTTTACTTCAAGCCAATTAATTATAGCTGCAATTCTGCCAACAATAGTATTGTTTTTATAAGCCAAAAACAACCTAGCTTCGGCATCTTTAAAAACAGGGTTGTCTTTTTTGCTAAACGTTTTAATCTCTTGACTAATAATAGGAGGTACCCAATATTTTGATTTGTTGTATAAATGGAAAGGAAATTTAACAAACGCCTTTAAATCTTTTTTTGTTTTTACTTCTTTTAATGTAACCATAAATTTTTTTAAACAATTGAATACATTGCTGAAATGGGGTTTGTAATGTCTTTATAACTACTTAAATGAATCGTTTTTATTCAATTTATCTTTGTGAAAATCAAATCTGTATGATGCTCCAAAAGTTATGTTTAGAACAGATGGTGTATCTTTTGCGTTAAAGGTTAAAGCCGTATCTAACTGAAAATCTTTTCCCCATAAATGAGCACCACCAAATCTAAAAAGATTATCGGCATAGAAATCACTATAAATACCTTGTGTTTCAGCAAAAACTACCCATTTGGGGTTTAAAGCATGTGTTAATGTTAGTATGTATTGAAAATCAGATTGATTAGTACCAATTCTATCTTTTATTAAGTTAAGCACAAAAACCCATCCGCCAGAAAAATTGTTTTGAGTTGCTATCATAACTTTAGGGCTAAAACCTTCAATAGCTGCGGCTGTGTATGGGTTATCTTTGGTGTCATAATTTGCTCCTACATAAACAGAAACAGCAGGTATTAAAGATTTCCATTTAAAACCTTGGTTAGCTTTCCAGCTGTAAAGGTTTGGTTTGGTATGCTCAGGATTTTTATAAGGATCAAAAATTAAATATTTTGCACCAATAGCTAAAAACTTAAAATTGGCACGTTTATCGTCTTGTGTAGTAGAGGAAACAATTTTTTTAATATCGTTTTGATAAGTGCCTTCAATATTAAGTTCAAGTTCTTCAAACAACAAGCCAAAACGAGTAGCAAAATCAATTCCAAAACCAGAAGCTTCATAAGTAATAGCTGGCGTTCTTTTTTCGTCAACACTATAGACACCTAATTCAATTTGTGCTACATTAGTACCTACAGAATAGGCACTTCTAGATACACCAGGGCGGTTAGAGTTTATAACATCGGTATATTGGCAATACCCCTTAGTAGCTATTGCAAATAGAACAAACAACACGAAAAATTTAGATTGGTTCATTTTGGTTTAAGTATTTTGTTTATACTATTTTTATAAACGCTCTTCAAATATAGATATTTTATAGTTTTTTTATCATTTTTGACTATTTTTTAAATATTTAG
>JALRJA010000336.1 GCA_023255235.1 Flaviramulus sp. | reverse complement strand
TTAAATAAAATTCCTTGATCAAAATCATAGGTAAAGTACTCTTTATTAAAGGTAGGAATTTGCACTTCAAAAGTACTGCCTGCAAGTGTTTCGGCGTCATTCCATTTAATAGTATATTGTTTTTGTTGGCTGTATAGTACTGTTGAAAATACTACAAGCAAATAAATTAGTTCCTTTTTCATCACTAAATTAACGTCATAAATAGCTTGTTATTATCAAAAAAATGATAATTTTAAAAGCAAAATCAAAGTTACAATAATAAATTTGTAAAACATTCGTTAATTAAAAACTATCACAATGACTCAAAAGTGTAAATTAATTGTTGAAGTATCAAAAAGTGAAATAAAATACAATCTTTTGATTCAAAAGTAAAACAAACAGCTTGTGTTGTAATGTTTAATTCTTATCTTGCAACGCCAAAAAATTTTATTAGCTTACTTAAAAGTATAGGTATGAAAAAAGTAGTCGCAATCAAAGTTTTAATAGTTTTGATTATATCATCAACTTCCGTTAGTTGTAAAAAATCTTCGAGCTCAAAAAATAGCTCAAGAGCAACGGGCTGGAACATAAACTCTAGAGATGGTGGTTTTCAATACAATACTGATTTCAAAGAACAAGAAACTTCGCCCGGTTTAGTTTTTGTTGAAGGTGGTACTTTTACCAAAGGTCGTGTTCAAGACGATGTGATGCATGACTGGAATAACACACCAAATCAACAACATGTACAATCGTTTTATATGGATGAAACCGAAGTTACCAACGCTATGTATTTAGAATACTTAGATTGGATAAAACGTGTTTACCCTCCTACCGATAGCAAGTTTAGAGCCATTTACCATGGCGCACTACCAGATACATTGGTGTGGAGAAACCGCTTAGGTCAAAATGAAGTGATGACAGAAAACTATTTACGCCATCCGGGTTATGGAGAATACCCTGTGGTTGGAGTAAGCTGGATACAAGCTGTTGAATTTGCCAACTGGCGTTCAGATCGTGTAAATGAGTTTAATTTAGAAAAAGCTGGCTTTTTAAAACGCGATGCAAAAATTACAGACGTTAATGCCGATCAAACTTTTAGTACTGACACCTACATTAATGCACCGTCTTTAACTTATGGTGGTAACGAAGAAATTATAAATGGCGAAAAACGAAACAGACGAAATGTTAGAACTGATGCCGATGGTAATGAAACCAATATTTATGCAACTATTGAAACTGGTTTAATTTCACCAAAATACAGACTCCCTACCGAAACAGAGTGGGAATATGCCGCTTTGGGTTTAAGTGAAATTAGAAATTACAACCTATATCGTGGACGCAAAAAATACCCATGGGATGGCCAATATACACGCTCTGGAAAACGCAAAACTATGGGCGACCAAAAAGCTAACTTTAAACAAGGTAAAGGCGATTATGGCGGTATAGCAGGTTGGTCTGATGATGGTGCCGATATAACAAATGCAGTTAAATCTTATGAACCTAATGACTTTGGATTATATGATATGGCAGGCAATGTTGCAGAATGGGTAGCCGATGTTTACAGACCTATTGTTGATGATGAGTTTAATGACTTTAACTACTACAGAGGTAATG
>JALRJA010000301.1 GCA_023255235.1 Flaviramulus sp. | reverse complement strand
CAATTTTACTCGGTGCTATTTGGTGGTCGCTACCGCCATTTCTTATAACGTAAATTAATCCATTATCTGAAATATAATTTACATACCATGAAATTTCATCGGCATGACCTTCTATAACGACCTTGTAGCTTGCTTTTGGGTTTATTACACCAACGGCTGTTCCGTAGGTATCTGTTATAAATTCATCAACATAGGGTTTAAGATAATCCATCCATAATTTTTGACCATTCCACTCATAACCAGTTGGAGCGGCATTGTTTAAATATGTTTCTAAAAAGGTTAAAGCCTTTTTGTCGAGTATGCTTTTGTTTGTCATTTGTAAAATTTTGCACTAAAATAATAATATTAATATGATTTTAAGGTTTAATGATTGCGTAAATTAGTAATTTTGATAGATTAAAATACCTCGTGTTTTACAGATGTGCTTTTTTAAATATTTTTTCTTACTTCTTCCTTTCGTCATACTTGCCCAAGTAACAGATGTTGAGCAAGATTCTACTCAGGTTTCGTATTTAATTATTGAAGGTGATTCTATTCCGCGTGCTATTATTAATTTAGACGAAGTCATGCTACTGCATAAACTTAAGTTTGATAGTAAAGAAGACCGTTTACGCTATTTAATTTTACGCAGAAAAACAATTAAAGTATTTCCGTATGCCAAACTAGCGGCACAAAGATTAGATTCTATGAATGCCAGAATGGCTACCTTAAAAAAAAATAGAGATAAAAAACGCTACACTAAAAGGATTCAAAAATATATTGAAAGTGAATTTTCTGAAGAATTAAAAAAACTAACCCGAACAGAAGGTCAAATTTTAGTAAAACTAATACACCGGCAAACGGGTATTAAAGCATTTAATTTGGTAAAAGAGTTACGGAGTGGATGGCGAGCTTTTTGGTATAATACTACAGCAAATATGTTTGATATTTCTTTAAAAAGTGAATTTGACCCATGGCATGTAAAAGAAGATTATTTAATTGAAGATATTCTGCAACGCAACTTTCAAAATGGTGTTTTAGAAAAGCAAGAAGCTGTTGTAAAATATGACTTTTATGATTTAACAAACAAATGGTTATATAATAATAACGCTAAATAAATAACATGCCTATTACAATAGCTTTTGAAGAAAAACTAAACACATTATCACATGCTTTTGGTGCCTTGTTGGGTGTAGTAGCCTTAGTATTGTTACTCATTTTTAATAGTAATAAAACAGATTGGAGCCTTTTTAGTGTTATAGTTTATGGTTTATCTATTATTATTCTATTTACCGCTTCGGCGTTATACCATGCCACAAAAAATAAAACTTACAAACATTTTTTTAGAATATTAGACCATATTAGTATTTATTTCCTTATTGCCGGAACATACACACCTGTTTGTTTAATTCTTTTAGAACAAAGTTTAGGACTCACGCTTTTTTGGACCGTATGGGGAATAGCGCTTTTTGGTTTGGTTTTAAAAACGTTTTTCACAGGCCGATTTGAAATTTTTTCAACTGCTTTATATTTAGTAATGGGATGGCTTATTGTGTTTGATTTTTCAAACCTTTCTAAAGCAATAGGTAATAACGGAATTTTATTATTATTTGCAGGTGGCTTAGCCTATACAGTAGGCATTGTGTTTTATGCTATAAAACAAATACCGTATAATCATGTTATTTGGCATTTGTTTGTGCTTGCAGGTGCTATATGTCATTTTTTTATGATTTTCTTATACGTAATTTAAAATGATTGAAATTTATTTTGCAACAACACCTTCTCAATTCTTACAAATAGAAACCTTAGCCAACACAATTTGGAAAGAACATTATGTTTCTATAGTTAGCAAACAGCAAATTGATTATATGCTTAAAAAATTTCAATCTGTAAAGGCTATAACAAATCAAATTGCTAGCGGTTATGAGTACTTTATTTTAAATTATAATACCACTAGTGTAGGTTACTTTGCCATAAATAAAGAACCAGACACGCTGTTTTTAAGTAAGCTATATGTGTTGAAAGAATTTAGAGGAAACAAAATTGGAAAAAGAGCAATTAGTTTTATTGGACAAAAGGCTAAAACCTATCAGCTTAAAAAAATAAGGTTAACAGTAAACATAAACAATATAAACACTATTGAAGCTTACAAAAAATTAGGCTTTAAAAACATAAGACCATTAATTACAGATATAGGAAATGGGTTTATTATGGATGATTTTGAAATGCTAAAAGAAATTTAAAAACCATCAGCCTTCAATAACATCTTTATACTCTTTAAAAAAAGCTTCAAATAATGTCATTTTATCATAAAAGAATACCATAACATCACGCCAAGAGTTCTTGTTATATATAGATGCTTTGTGTTGAAATGGCACATAAATTCTTGATATTTCTTTTTTAGTATCTAAAAAATAAGTCTCTTCAAATACCGCATCAGGTAAGTATTGTTCAATAATAATTGATTGTAATGCCAATAATTTTTCCCAATATAGAATACGGTTTTCAAGACCGCCTTCAATATCTAATGCTACCAAGGCAGTATGGTTATCAAAATAAAACTTAAAACTAAAATCTTTTAATTTGGTATTATATAAAATCCATTTCTTAGGAAACGATTTGCCAAAACTCGTCCAAAATTCCTGTCTTAATATGCGCGATTCTTCTTTACTAAACAAAAACCAGTTTTAAAAAAACGAGTTAAACAATATAGGCTATTAAAACTCCAAGAATAATAGCAACAAACTTGCTTAAATTAAACTTATGACCTTCACCACTTTCAAATAAAATAGTAGTAGAAATATGTAAAAAAATACCAATAACAATAGCGTTAATACCATGAGAAAAATGCTCGCTTAAAGACGCTGTGTTAGAAATAAAAGTACCCAATGGTGTCATAAAGGCAAAAACCACTAAAAAAAAGCCTATTTTAAGCTTACTAAAATTAGATTGAAATAAAAACAAACTAATTAAAGTGGCAATAGGTATTTTATGCACTAAAACGCCATAAACCATATCATTAGAATCATGAATAGGAAATCCTTCTAAAAAACTATGAATACATAAACTCGCAAATAATAATACAGGAAAGGCCGTTTCATTTTTATTAATATGCACATGTCCATGTTCGGCACCTTTAGAGAAAATTTCTAAAACAATTTGCAATAAAATACCACACATAATTAACAAACCAGAAGCCTTAGTATTTAAATGAGCATACACTTCAGGCAAGAGCTCAAAAAGCGTTAAGGCAAGTAAAAAAGCACCACTAAAAGCTAGCAGCAATTTAGTATTCCATGACTTTTGTTTTTTTGTAAAATAGGCTATAATAACACCTAAAACAACAGCCAAAAGCGGCAGTAAAAATTTATTCATTTTAAAAAAATTAGCCCAAAAAAGGGAGTTACAAAATCAAGCACAATAAAGCTTTATTTAAAAATCATCACCAAACGTTCAGAACTATTAGCAATATATTTATTCAATTTATAATCACCAAAAACGTCCAATAAATCTATATTGGCTTGTTCAAAAAGCACTTCAAAATCAGCTAAACTAAAGGCTCTAACTCGTTCATGAAAACTATAATCTACATCATTGGCAGTAAAAGTAATATCTTTTACGATATAGCCATTATCTTCATAACGTTTTAAATAAAATTCAATACCATCAACCACTTTAACCTCTTGAGCAACCAAATTAGCAATAACATAATCAGTATTCATAAAATCAATCACACCAAAACCCGTTTCATTCAAAGAAGCTTTAATAGCTTTTAAAGTATTCAAATTATCGGCATACTTTTCAAAATAGCCAAAACTCGTAAACAAATTAAAAACCGCATCAAACTGTTTCCCCAAATAGTTGCTCATATCATGCACCTTAAACCGTAGCCTATGATTTTCAAACTCTTTAGCAAAAGCAATATTATTTTCACTCAAATCAACACCCGTAACATCATACCCAATTTTGTTTAAATATCGAGCATGTCTGCCTTTTCCACACCCCAAATCTAAAATACTTCCTCCAGCAGGAATATTCAAATAGTGCGTTATGGTATCCATAAAAACTTGTGCCTCTGCGGCATCTCTATCTTTGTATAAAGTATGGTAAAATGGAGAATCAAACCAAGAAGTAAACCATTTAGTAGTATTTTCTATCATAATATCTTTTATCGGGTTACCACAAAACAAGTTTTGTGGTCAGGCTTTCACTACTCGTTTTTATATTTTGTGCCTTTGCTATTATACCCAAACACAAAATATAAAGAACTCAAACAAACCGTTCAATCCTTAACCCAATTATCAATAAACCTCATATTTGCGACAAAATTACATTATTTTTGTTGAGTATTTAAAAATAACAATGGAAGAAAATTTTAAAATGGTTGCCAAAACCCTTTTTGGCTTTGAAGACTTATTAGCAACCGAGCTTACCAAAATAGGAGCACAAGACGTAAAAAAAGGAATACGAAGCGTCTCATTTGTAGGAGACAAAGGCTTTATGTATAAAGCAAACTTAGCAGTACGCACAGCCATAAAAATTTTAAAACCCATACATACATTTACCGTTAACAACGAAACAGACTTGTATAAAAACATCTACAACATGAATTGGGATGCCTATTTAAAACCTACAGGCACTTTAGCCGTAGATGCTACCATTCATTCCAGTTTGTTTTCTCACTCACTTTTTATTGCCCAAAAAACAAAAGACGCCATTGTAGATAAATTTAGAGACAACACCGGTCAACGTCCTAACGTAGATTTAAAATTTCCAGACCTTAAAATAAATGTGCATATAGACAAAAACCAATGCACTATTTCATTAGATTCTTCAGGAGATTCACTCCATAAACGTGGTTACAAAACCGCAACCAATATAGCACCCATAAACGAAGTTTTGGCTGCCGGTTTAATCATGTTATCGGGTTGGGACGGACAAACAGATTTCATAGACCCAATGTGTGGTTCAGGCACTATACTTATTGAAGCAGCCATGATAGCCTGTAATATACCACCAAACCTTATGAGAAAAGAATTTGCCTTTGAACGTTGGCAAGATTGGGATGTCGATTTATTTGAAAAAATTGAAGAATCGCTCCTTAACAAAACCCGCGATTTTCATTATAAAATAATAGGCTATGACAAAGCACCAAGTGCAGTAGCAAAGGCAAAAGACAATGTGAAAAACGCCCAATTAGATGATTTTATCACTATCAAACAAGATAATTTTTTTGAAACTCAAAAACAAGACGAGTTAAAACTCCATATGGTATTTAATCCACCTTACGGAGAGCGTTTAAATATTGATATGCAAGTTTTTTATAAAGCCATTGGCGATACATTAAAACAAAACTATCCCAATACAAATGCTTGGTTTATTACCTCAAATCTTGACGCCTTAAAGCATGTCGGGTTAAAGCCTTCTAGAAAAATTCAATTATTTAACGCCAAACTAGAAGCCCGTTTGGTTAATTACCAAATTTATGAAGGAAGCAAAAAAGCCAAGTACAACAAATAAGAATGTTTAGTACTTGTTAAGATAAACAAGCAAATAAAACTAAAATAAAACAGGTTAACACCAAGTTTATAGAAGAACTATTTTGGTATTTGTTGACTCAAACAATGCAAACTACCAAACCCCCATATAAAGTCGGTTGAGTTTATGCCAATAACCTCTCGTTTAGGAAAACACGTTGCTATTATTTTCAGAGCTTCTGTATCGTTAACATCGTTAAAAGTAGGAACTAAAACAGTTTGGTTTAATATTAAAAAATTAGCATAGCTAGCAGGTAGTCTAATACCATCAAAATCTATACGTTTGGGCATTGGTAAGGTAACAATATTTGGGTGTTTACCATTTTCTAAAACAGCATTTTGCAAGCGTTTTAAGTTGTCTTGTAAAGGTTTATAGTTATTGTCTTTTGCATTAGTTTCAACTACTGTAATAATGGTATCTTCATTTACAAAACGTGCTAAGTCATCAATATGACCATGTGTATCATCACCTTCAATACCATTTCCTAACCAAATAACATTAGTAACACCTAAGTATTGCTTAAAAATAGCTTCATAATCTGTTTTAGTTAATCCAGAATTTCTAACCTGAATAGTAGGGTGGAGTAGGCATTCTTCTGAAGTTAAAAGCGTTCCTTTCCCATTTACATCTATAGCACCACCTTCTAAAACAATGGGTTTTTTATTGTAAAACGCTTGTTCTAAAGGCATTTTTAAAAACGCTGAAACGGTTGCAGGAACATACTTGTCTAACTTATAATTTGAATATTTTGCCCAGCCATTAAAATTAAAATTTAGAGCTTTTTTTTGGTTGCCTTTTTTCACAATAATAGGTCCAGAATCACGCATCCAACTACGGTTGGTTTTACAGATAATAAACGCTACATTTTTGGTTTGAACAGCAGCCTTTTGTAACATGGCAAGTACTTTATTTTGTAGCTTTATATTAGCAACTATTAAAAATACGTTTTCAACATGAGCTATTTTTTTAATAAACTCTACAAAAGCCCATTGAACTGCTTCATACTTTCCTGGCCAATCATTACCATTGTGTGGGAAGCATAATAAAATTCCTTGTTGTTGTTCCCATTCTGCAGGGAATATCCAGTTACTTGTAGTCATTAATCAATAGCACGTTTTATAATATCACCATATTTGTCAATTCGGCGATCTCGCAGAAAAGGCCAATTTTGACGCACATTTTCCTGTAAACTCAAATCAACTTCAGCTATTAAAATTTCTTCTTTATCTACCGATGCTTGTGCTAGAATTTCACCTTGAGGTCCAGCAATGAATGACGAACCCCAAAATTCTATACCGTCTGTATTGGGAAGATATTTTTCTAATCCTATTCTATTGGCGGCTGCAACATAAATACCGTTGGCTACCGCATGACCGCGCATAACTTGCATCCAAGCACCTTGTTGATTAACTCCAAATGCGGCTTTTTCTTTTGGATGCCACCCTATAGCTGTAGGATAAAACAAAACTTCAGCTCCTTGTAAGGCGGTTAGTCGTGCTGCTTCTGGATACCATTGATCCCAACAAATTAAAGTACCAATATTACCTTTTTTTGTTTCAAACGATTTAAAACCAATATCACCCGGTGTAAAATAGAATTTCTCATAAAAATGCGGGTCGTCTGGAATATGCATTTTACGGTATAAACCAGCTTCAGAACCATCGGTATCTATAATGTAGGCACTGTTATGATAAACACCTGCCATTCGTTTTTCAAAAAAAGGAACAATAATAACAACACCTAAGGTTTTTGCTAAAGCACTAAAAGCCTTAAACGAAGTGCTATATAAGGGTTCAGCAAAAGCAAAGTTATCAACATCTTCACTTTG
>JALRJA010000292.1 GCA_023255235.1 Flaviramulus sp. | reverse complement strand
ATTAAACCCAGAAATTGCATGGAATTATGGGGTTTCGTTTTTACAAGGATTTAATCTTTTTACTAGAAAAGCCGATATAACTTTAGATTTTTATAAAACAGATTTTAAAAATCAAGTGGTTGTAGATTTTGAAAATCCGCAAGAAGTGAATTTCTATAATTTGGATGGCGAAAGTTATGCCAATAGTTTTCAAGCTGAATTTAATTACAACCTGTTTGAACGTTTTGATTTGAGATTGGCATACAAATTTTACGATGTAAAAACCCAATACCAATCTGGTTTATTAGAAAAACCATTAACTCCTAAAAATAGATTTTTTGCCAATGCATCTTATGAAACAACCCAAATGGAAAATGGTTCACAATGGAAATTTGATGCTACTTACAATTGGTTAGGAAGCCAAAGATTTTCAGATACAACAGATAATCCTTTGTTGTATCAATTACCAGAATACTCACCAACTATAGCTACTGTAAATGCTCAGTTAACTAAGGTGTTTTCTCCTAAATTTGAAATATATTTAGGTGGTGAAAATATGACAAATGTTCGTCAACCAAACCCTATTTTAGGAGCAGAAAACCCATTTGGCTCAAATTTTGATTCAACATTTGTATATGGACCTATTTTTGGAAGTATGTATTATGCCGGTTTACGATTTAAGCTTATTTAAAAAAGAAAACAACACAAAAAATTATAAATAAAAAAACATGAAAAAATTAATAATTATAGCCTTACTGCTAACAGGAACAGTAAGCTTTGCCCAAAACAAAAATACCAAAGCAGTAATTGAGGTTGATGGTGTTTGTTTAATGTGTAAATCAAGAATAGAAAAAGCGTGTTTAAGCACTAAAGGCGTAAAGAGTGCCAATTGGGATGTTGATACTCATAAGTTAAAACTCTTTTTTGATGAAAACAAAACAAACCTGAAAACCATTCAATCAAAAATAGCAGCAGTAGGGCATGATACTCAAGATATTAAAGCTACATCTGAAGCTTATGAAGCTATACATGCTTGTTGTAAATACCGAGATTTAGAAGTTGTTGATGAGCATTAAAGAAAGCGAAAAACACCAAGTTATGTGCAATTAGAAATATGAATAAGAAAATAATAGGAGTCTTAAATATAATTTTTTTATTATTAATGATAGGACTATTTGGGTTTTTGATTTTCATTAGCGTACGAGATATTAAAGGAGGAATCAAAGATGCCAGCCCCATTGAACAGTATGATATTGCAGAAAGAGTAAAAGCAAAATTGACATATGTAGAAGTTATGGTTTCTCCAGGGAATCCTACTAATGGAAAAAGTGGCGAAGCGTATGGGTTGAAAATTCAGTATGAATACAAGCATAATTCCAAAACCAAAATAGATGAGCAAATACTATATATATATAGGTTGACAGAACTTGAGCGTAAAGCACTTAAAAACATAAACATTGGTGACAGTATTTCCATCGGCTTATTGCGTAATAGTGATGCATCCATCATCCTTTTAAATCAATAAGAATGAAAGATTTTATTTCATTACATACCCTATCCGAATGTAGAATTTTACCAAATGAATTTATAACACCCTCATATGACAAATTTCCAACAAAGAAGGAAATATGGAAAGCAAGCGAAAACTTAACGACTTCTCATCGTTCTGATATTGTTCTTTCTTTTGGTGGCTGGAAAAAAAAACGGAGTTAATTACAAACGATATGAAGAAATTTTTGAATAAAAAGCACATAACACGGTGTATAAGTAATAGCGGTTTAAGTGATTAAACGAAAGAATAAACATAAAACAAAGGTCAGTGTAAAACCGAAAGGTTTGTGAGTAAAAACCCGCTACTACTCATACACGAGACCGTTAATGATAGCCATTAACATTAAAACAAAACCAGAAAAAATATACTTCTGGTTTTACTTTTTATTTATTAAACTTTAAGTGCTTTTATTATAATTTTAGTATTCTCAATATTTGTAGTAAAGAATAAATAATGTTCGCCACCATCATTAATATTAAACTTTTGCCAACTCTGCTTTGTGTGAAAACCATGATTCTCTATTGTTTTTTTGATACCGTAATTTGCCGTTTACTGCCATTAAAGAGAAAGCGGTATAATCATGTAAACAAAGGCTTGGTTGGTGTGTTTGTTTAATACCTCTAATCTTATTATCATTATAATTATAAAACCATCCATTTCCCATTTCTGCTGTTATTGGTATCCAAAAATTCATTCCAAATGGCATGGCTACTGCTGGGGAAGTATTACCATTAGAACACATTTTTTTAGAATCGGTTCTCATTAAAGGATTAACATAATCAACTAAAAAAGATTATTTTTTTCTTATGTAACTGTATATTGAAATTTAATGTAGTTATAAAAAAGCAACAAAAAAACGTAATTTACAGATGTGATTTCATTTATAATCACTAATGAATTAGAATTTTCTTTGAAAAAGTTTTTTCGGCAGATTTCCCAACTAAAATATAAACACCAGTTTTTAAATGACTTATGTTTAATGATTGAGTTTTAGGAATATTATTTACATCCATAATTTTTAATCCTGATAGGTTAAATAATTTGAGCGATAAATTTTGGTTTAACTGGTGTCTTATTTCAATGGTTTTTAAATTATTGTTTACGAAAATAAGCATCTTTGAAATTAAAAAATCTTCTATAGATAAAGTAAATTCTGAGTCCCAAGATCCAGCATCGTTACCATCTGAACCAAAATCTATTGGACTGTCTAAATTTTCAGCAACATTATCATAAATAACTTTTCCAATAGAAGCATCAAAACGCAAATTAGAGGTTGTCAAATCTGCTTCAACTTTTGAAGTAGAAAAAGTATCATTTGTACCTAGTGCTGGTACAATTTTTTTAGTTATGGAATTTATTAGATTCAACTCAACGTCAGGAATTATTCCAAGATCAGAATCATTAGTAGTAATGCCATCAGTAGTCGTATTTCCATAAATCAAACAGTTTTCTAATGTTAAAGGTCTTACTCCCTCAATACGAATAGCTCCACCTTTAGATTGGTTTACAGATCCAATAATACTATTATTAAAGAAAGTAGTGTTGGTGATTATGCTTTCGGTGTTTTTAAAACTTAAATACATTGCTCCACCATAAATAGTAGCTTTGTTATAAACAAAAGTTGATTCGCTTACTACTAACTTTCTAGTATCTGAAGCAATTACAATGGCACCACCTCTGGCCGCACTATTTCCATTAAATAAAGAACTTGTAATGATTAAATCTCCAGTGCCTGCTGCAAATATAGCTGCACCATTATTTGAAGTTGTGTTATCTAAAAAGGTACAACCATCAATAAATAAATTGGAATCAACAGAACTATTTATCACTCCACCTTGAATATCTGACATTACATCTTTAAAGGTAATATTTTTAAATATAATGGTTTTTCCAGCTCCCGAAATATTATACATTCTTGAAATTCCAGTAGCCTTTACAACGGCATTATCTTGGCCAACTATAGTTAACGATTTTCCTATTTCAATTGGACTATATTGATTAATTGGGCCAACTATAATAATTTTTCCTGCAGCTAAGTAATCAAACATTTTTAAAGGAGACATATATTTTGATACTTCTAATTTTTTTGAGTTTACATTTACTTTTTCTAAATATGGCATCAAAAGAAATTCAGATCTTAATAATATTGAAGGTAGATATTTA
>JALRJA010000236.1 GCA_023255235.1 Flaviramulus sp. | reverse complement strand
TAAATATCTTCAAAGAAACGTTCTTTATTATCTTTTTTTAAACGACTGTAATACAATAAATTTTCTTGATATTTTTTGGCTACATCAAGAAACAAACGTTGTGCTTTTTCTTTATTGCCCACTTCATAATAAGAGCTAATGTAGGGTTCTAAAAGCGTATAGTAGCTAAAGTATTCTACGGGCATATTTGTCATGGCAATATCGGCTACTTCTTCAGCTTTATCTAGTTTGTCTTCATTAATGAGTTGCTCTATTAAACGGGCTAAGTTGCCTCTATAAGAAATAGAATTTTTACGTGTTTCTGTATCATGGTATATGTTTGGGCTTCCGCTATTTCCCCAATCCCAGTTTTTAACTTTTTCATACATTAATTCACTATCAACACGTCCCATATCAAAAGGGTTTGCTCTATCAACAGGTGTTTTTATAGGAACTAATTTATAACACATACCATCTAATTGTAAATAGTCTTTCATCCAGATATAATCATCATCACCAAAACTGCCTCCTGTAAAATAAATAGGGCGTTTCCAATCGTTATTAGCAACAATATCTAGCATGAGTAGTCTGTTTTTATAAAGAGCACCACCACTAACCTCTATATCAATATAAGGTACAATATTGTGAGCATCTTTAGGTTTTACAATCTCATATTTTAAAACATTTTCTTTATTTACCGGTATTCGTAAAAAAGGCGTTGGCATGTATGTGGCATTTAAATCTTGGCTACGTACTTGAGATAAATCTACCTGTTGTTGTTGTAACACATATTTATATTTTGTTCTTGGGTTATCACTTGCAACAAAATCTAAAAACTGTTTTATATCTAGTGTATCTTTAATTACAGGTTGAATAATAATATAGTCATTAGTGCCATATTTGTATAAGTCATGCGTTAATTGAGAAGGAATAGGGTCACTCTCATAGGCTTTACGTTTCATTTGGTCTATATACCAATCGGTTTGAAATAAGCTCGTATTAACAACACGCACATCTGTTCGGTAACCTTCAATTTCTTGGGCATACCAAAGGGCAAAGGTGTCATTATCTCCAATGGTAAATAGAATTGCATTTTCAGCACAAGAATCCAGATACATTTTAGCCATAGCTTTAGCTGTATATTTACCCGAACGGTCATGGTCGTCCCAATTGTTTGCCACTAAAATACCTGGCACTAAAACTAAACATATAATACTTACTATTGGAGCTAGTAGGTTTTTTGATAAGTATTTTTTAAACATATCGTAAATAGCATAAACCCCAAAACCAATCAAAATAGCAAACACATAAAAAGAACCAACAACCGAGTAATCACGCTCACGAGGTTCAAAAGGGCGTACATTGGTATAAACCTGTATAGCTATTCCTGTAAACAGGAAAAAAACCAGCATAACCCAAAAGCGTTTTTTGTTTTTGTTAAAAAGAAAAAAGAATCCTATAAGACCTAAAATAAAAGGTAGTAAATAATAGGTGTTTCTAGCTTTATTGTTTTTTACGTCGCTAGGTAAATTGTCTTGTGAAAAACCTAAAAGCCATTCATCAAATGGTTTTATACCAGTAATCCAGTTTCCGTGATTGTCATAACGCCCTTGAATATCGTCTTGTCTTCCTGAGAAATTCCACATAAAATAACGCCAATACATATAACCTAGTTGGTACTCAAATAGGTAAGCAATATTGCTTGCTAATGAAGGTTTTTCAATATCGATATAGCTTTTAAAGCGTTTTAAAAAATTATTATAATCTTCATAATCTACATTGCCTTTTGCTACATCGTTTTTAAATTTTGAAATTGCTGAACGCAATTCGTTCTCCATTTGGTATTCAGGTTTTAGTTTAAAATTTAAAAAACCAGAAAACATCATGTAATTTTCGGCATGTTCACCACTCCACATACGCGGTAGTAATGAAGCGTGTTTGGAGTTGTAATTTTGTTTGGCGTTTTTATAATCGTTTACAACAACATATTTACCTTTTTTATAGTCTTTTTCATATTTAGGCTTATCATCTATATACGGGTTATTTTCATCTAAATAGGCATATTGGTCTGTAAACTGTGGCCCATAAAATAAATGTGTTTCAGGATATTGTTCTAAATTATAATAAGCTAATAACTCTCTGGCACTTGACGGGTCGTTTTCATTAACTGTTACATTAGCATTTGCCCTAATAGGAAGCATTAACCAGGTTGAAAAACCAATAATAACAAATGTGATACAAAGAATACCGGTATTTAAATGTATATAGCCTTTTTTTCTTGTGTATTGTAAAGCAGAGTAAATAAAAGCTATTAAAACAAGTCCTGCTATAATAGAGCCAGAGTTAAAAGGAAGCCCAATACTGTTAACAAAAAAGATTTCAAAAACACTAAATATTTTAAGAATATTTGGAGCCAAAAGTTTAAATATAAATAGCAAAATAGCTATTGAAACCACATTGGCAATAATAAAGTTTTTAAGCGTAATGGTTTTATACTTTTTAAAGTAATAAATAAGCCCAATGGCAGGAATGGTTAGTAAACCCATAAAATGAACGCCAAATGATAAGCCTATAATAAACGCAATTAAAATAAGCCAACGGTTACCTCTGGGTTTGTTCATATCTTGTTCCCAACGCAACCCTAGCCAAAATAAAATAGACATAATTAAAGTTGCCATGGCATAAACCTCAGTTTCTACGGCATTAAACCAAAACGAATCTGTAAAAGCAAAAGCCAAACTGCCTACTAAAGCACTACCTAAAACAGCTATTGCTTTGGGTTGAGAAAGCTTATTATTACCTGTTATTTTTTTTAATAACAAGGTAATTGTCCAAAACATAAACAAAATTGTGAACGCACTAGAAACACCACTCATCATGTTCATCATCCACCCAATAAGTTCATTATTTCCAAATGTAAAAATTGAAAAGAAAGCACCAATCATTTGAAAAAGAGGAGCTCCAGGCGGATGCCCAACCTGAAGTTTTGCTGAAGTTAAAATATATTCGCCAGCATCCCAAAAACTCACCGTAGGCTCAACGGTTAAAGCATAGGTAGTAAGTGCAATTAAAAAAGAGACCCATCCTAAAAAGGTGTTCCATTTTTTAAAGTTAAAATCGGTCATGTAAAAAACGTATTTAATTTTCAAAGCGAATTTAGTAATAAATACATTAATGTTAGATTTTTTTAATCAAACCTTAAGAGTTTCAGTATAATTTTAGAAAAAATACTTGTGAAAATAAAACTTTGTACTAAATTTGCACCCTTAATTACGCAGTGGCCTATGGTGTAACTGGCAACACGTCTGGTTTTGGTCCAGAAGAGTCTAGGTTCGAGCCCTAGTAGGCCAACAAAAAAGAGACCCTAATTACGAAAGTAGTTAGGGTTTTTATATTTAAAACCATTATAAACGCATTTATTTTTAAACCAAAAGAGAGTAAAAAAAACCAACTACTCAAATAAGGTGCTACAACAACAAACCACTAGGCTAACTTATTTGATAAATATTCCTTAAAAATCAATAAAAAATTATATATTTGCACCGTTGAAAGGCAAAATTAAAGATTCGAGGGGACAAAAAGTCCCCTCTTTTTATACTAAAAATGTTTAAAACTAAGGTTGAAAACTTACTAGAAACTGCTTTAAAAGAACGATTAGATTTATTTCTTATTGATTTTTCTATAAACAATGAAAATCATATCAAAGTTGTGATAGACGGAGATAAAGGCGTTTTAGTAGAAGATTGTATGTTTATAAGTCGAGCTATTGAACATAATTTAGATAGAGAAGAAACCGATTTTTCTATAGAAGTTATGTCGGCTGGTGCCACAACACCGTTGGTGCACAAAAGACAATACACAAAGAATTTAAACAGAACCCTTGAAGTAAAAACAAGCTTAGGAAAAAACCAAGGAATCCTTACAAAAGCCACAAACAACAATATTACTTTAGAATGGAAAGTAAGAGAGCCAAAACCCATAGGTAAAGGCAAAATAACTATAAAAAAGGAAGCAATAATTGCTTACCAAGATATTGTAGAAGCAAAAATTATGATTAAATTTTAATTCAAAAAGAATTATGGAAAACATCGCTTTAATTGAATCTTTTTCTGAATTCAAAGACGACAAACTCATAGACAGAGTTACATTGATGGCTATTTTAGAAGATGTCTTTAGAAATGCCTTAAAAAAGAAATACGGTGACGATGATAATTTTGATATTATTGTAAACCCCGATAAAGGTGATTTAGAAATTTGGAGAAACAGAATTGTTGTTGCCGATGGCGAAGTTGAAGAACCAAATCAAGAAATTTCATTATCTGAAGCTCGAAAAATTGAGCCCGATTTTGAGGTAGGCGAAGACGTATCAGAAGAAGTAAAGCTTATAGATTTAGGAAGACGAGCAATTTTAGCCTTACGACAAAATTTAATTTCCAAAATTCACGAACACGATAACGGCATCATTTACAAGCAATTTAAAGATTTAGTAGGTGAAATTTATACAGCAGAAGTGCACCATATTCGCCACAGAGCGGTTATTTTACTAGACGACGAAGGAAATGAAATAGTACTGCCCAAAGACAAACAAATACCATCAGATTTTTTTAGAAAAGGAGACAACGTAAGAGGTGTAATTGATAGCGTAGAACTAAAAGGAGCTAAACCCACCATTATCATGTCAAGAACAGCTCCCTTATTCCTTGAAAAATTATTTGAACAAGAAATACCCGAAGTTTTCGATGGCTTAATAACCATTAAAAATGTAGTAAGAATACCAGGAGAAAAAGCCAAAGTATCGGTAGATTCCTATGACGATAGAATAGACCCCGTTGGAGCATGCGTAGGTATGAAAGGCTCCAGAATTCACAGTATAGTTCGCGAATTAGGAAATGAAAATATTGATGTAATTAACTACACCAATAATTTACAATTATACATTACAAGAGCATTAAGCCCAGCAAGAGTAACCTCAATAAAAATAGACGAAGAAACAAAACGAGCTGAAGTTATTTTAAAACCCGAAGAAGTAAGCAAAGCCATAGGTAGAGGAGGTCACAACATTAGGTTAGCAGGTCAATTAACAGGCTATGAGATAGATGTTTTTAGAGAAGGTGCCGAAGAAGATGTAGAATTAAGAGAATTCTCCGATGAAATTGAAGGTTGGATTATTGATGAATTTAGCAAAGCAGGTTTAGATACCGCCAAAAGTATCTTAGAACAAGAAGTAGATGATTTAGTTAAAAGAACAGACTTAGAAGAAGAAACAATTAACGATGTTATTAGAATTTTAAGAGAAGAATTCGAAGAATAACATATATTTGAGTATTTTAATGGCAATTTATGGCTGAAACAATAAGATTAAATAAAGTATTAAGAGAACTTAACATCTCTCTAGATCGTGCCGTAGAATTTTTAGATTCTAAAGGCGTCGAAATAGAGAAACGTCCCACAACAAAAATTTCTGAAGAAACCTATAAAATCCTTTCAGATGAGTTTGAAACAGATGCAAACAAAAAAGTTAAATCTCTTGAAGTAAGCGAAGCAAAGCTAAAAGAAAAAGAAGACATACGTATTAAACGTGAAAAAGAACTAGAAGCCAAGCTAAAAGCTCAAGAAGCCGTAGAAAAAACACACCAAGAAGATATTATTAAAGCTTCAAAAGCACTTACAGGACCTAAACAAATAGGGAAAATTGACTTAGAACCCAAAAAACCCGAAGAAAAACCAGAAGTTCCTAAACCAGAGCCTGAAGTAGTAAAAGAAGAAATAACCCCTAAAATAGAGCCAGCGAATACCCAAGAAAAACCTAAAGAAGCCCCAAAACAAACATCACAAACCAGTGATGAGCAAGAAACCATACCCGAAGAAAAAGTTGAAACTAAGTATAAAAAACTAACTGGACCAAAAATTTCTGGAGATAAAATTGATTTAACGCAATTTAACAAACCCAAGAAAAAGAAAGAAGAAAAAAAACCAGAAGAAAAAAACAACGAATCGCTATCTGCTAGTAAAAGAAAACGCCGTCGTATAAGTAAAGTTAAACCTTCTCAAGATAACAAAGACTCAAACAACAGAGGCGGTAATGATAGATTTAAATCAAAACCAGGACAAGGTCGCCGAAATGCTCTCAAAGAAGAACCCAGTGAAGAAGATGTAAAAAAACAAGTTAGAGAAACCCTTGAAAAGCTTCAAGGAAAATCAACTAAAGGCAAAGGAGCTAAATATAGAAGAGATAAAAGAGATCAACATAGAGAACAATCAGAAATAGACCAACAGCTAGAGGCTGCCGAAAGCAAAATACTTAAAGTAACCGAATTTGTTACAGCCAGTGAAGTAGCTACTATGATGAATGTAGGCGTTACAGAAATTATTTCAGCCTGTATGTCTCTTGGTATGATGGTTACCATGAACCAACGATTGGATGCCGAAACACTATCAATAGTTGCCGAAGAATTTGGTTATCAAGTAGAATTTGTAACAGCCGATATTGAAGAATCTATTGAAATTGTTAAAGATAAACCAGAAGACCTAAAACCACGTGCTCCAATTGTAACCGTTATGGGTCATGTTGACCACGGAAAAACCTCGCTTTTAGATTACATTCGTGAAGAAAATGTTATAGCCGGCGAGTCGGGTGGTATTACCCAACACATTGGTGCCTATGGAGTAGAACTAGAAAATGGTCAAAAAATAGCCTTTTTAGATACACCAGGTCACGAGGCCTTTACTGCCATGCGTGCTCGAGGTGCTCAAGTAACAGATATAGCTATTATTGTAGCAGCAGCAGATGATGATATCATGCCACAAACAAAAGAAGCTAT
>JALRJA010000172.1 GCA_023255235.1 Flaviramulus sp. | reverse complement strand
GATGACGCTTTAGAAAAAGCTAAAACCTATTTAGTGTAACAGTTGCATTTATCTAAAACTTTGGCATCTATACCTTTGCATAAGTTTATTTTATTATGAAGCTACAAACCCAGATACCATTAAATAAGCAGTCTAATAATTTAATAGATTATAACTCTAATATTTTGCTAGTTGGGTCTTGTTTTGCTGAAAGTATTGGTGATAAAATCAACTATTTTAAATTTCAAAATACAATAAACCCTTTTGGGATTTTATTTCACCCAATGGCTATTCAAACTTTGTTTGAAAATGTAATTAATAAAAAGGTATATTCAGAAAGCACTACTTTTTATCAAAATGAGCAATGGCATTGTTTTGAGGCACATTCAAAACTAAGCAAGGTTTCGCAAGAAAATGTAATACAAGAACTAAATAAGCAAATTTTAATAACTAACAACCAGCTAATAAACGCAACGCACGTTATTATAACATTAGGAACAGCTTGGGTTTATAGGTTAAAAGAAACCAATACAGTAGTTGCCAATTGCCATAAAGTGCCACAAACTAAATTTACCAAAGAATTGCTCTCTGTAGATGAGATAGAAAAATCATTGGTAGCTATTGTAAATTATATTAGAAAAGTTAACACCCATGCATCAGTAATTTTTACAATATCTCCAGTTCGTCATATAAAAGATGGGTTTGTAGAAAACACGCAAAGTAAGGCACATTTAATTTCTGCAGTTCATAAAATAAGTAATACAAAACCTAATAAATTACACTATTTTCCATCGTATGAAATTATGATGGATGAACTGCGTGACTATCGTTTTTATACTGATGATATGTTGCATCCTAATCAAATAGCAATAAATTATATTTGGGAAAAATTCATAACAGTTTGGTTATCAGATAATGCTATTAAAACCATGGATACTGTTAATGAGATAAACAAAGGGCTTTTACATACAGCATTCAACCCAAACTCTCAAGCACATAAAAAGTTTCTTCAAGAATTAAAAATAAAACAAGCACAACTTCAAAACCAATATCCGCAAATCCTTTTTTAGTTTAGGAAAAGCAGTTATATAAAGTTCAACTTGTAATTTTTACAAAGGCTATTTTTATATCCTAAAAACAACAATTGTTGCACTTAATCGTATTTAATGGCATTTTATCGAAAAAATTAGGTAACTTTTGGAGTGTTAAATACATTCGTAGTGCTATTATACATTAATATATTTACAAGCACCAATTGTTAAACTACCCAAAAGTTTGCAGTTGGTGTTTTTTTTTTTATTTGATGTAAACTTAACAAATGCTAAACAAGTATTTGTTCAAAATCATATAGTTTTGAT
This sequence comes from Flaviramulus sp., assembly GCA_023255235.1. Taxonomy (GTDB): domain Bacteria; phylum Bacteroidota; class Bacteroidia; order Flavobacteriales; family Flavobacteriaceae; genus JALRJA01. Next base: position 2,419 of record JALRJA010000172.1, on the reverse strand, counting down.
TTGTTTTTAAAAACCTTTTTACATTAGTTTAGGCTTCTTATGTCGAAGAAAACTAATGTTTTTTTTATTTTATCTAACGGTCTCGGCTATGAGTAGTAGCGTGGGTTAGCACTTAACTTTGCAAGCCTGCCTGCCGGCAGGCAGGTACACACTGAACTGAAAATCTGCGAGGATTTTCAGAAGTAGGCGAGAACAAGCAATTATTTATAGCCATTGTTTTAAAACGTTATTTATTTAAATAGTTTCCAATTTTTTCGATATCAATTAACTCATAAACCATTGTTTTGCCATCTTTACTTTTAAAAATAATTCCTTTTTCTTCTAAATAAATTAAATCTCTGCTTGCAGTTTGTCTAACAATTTTATGTCTTTTAGAATATATTGGGACAGTTATTTTAGCTTTTGGTTTGATAAATAAATAACCTAATAAATCTGCTTGTCTTTTATTAAATCCTTTTTGTGTTAGCTCATATATTATTTCAGAAGCTTTTTGTCTCTCCTCACGTTTTCTATCTCTATATGAAACTAAACTTTGAAAAGCAACTCTTAAGCTTTTCATTGAATACATTATGAAATAAGTTAAATCATTTTGGTCGTTCTCTGTCTTTAAAAATGCCTTATCATAGCTTGTTCTTGAATTTAATATTGCTTTAGATATTGAAATATGTTTTAATAAAGAGTATCCCTTCTTAATTAAATACCAGTAAAATAAAGCTCTTGCAGTACGTCCATTTCCATCACCAAATGGGTGGATATAACCAATCATAAAATGAAGAATTGAAGCTTTAATAATTGGATGATAAAATTCAGTTTCCGAATTAATAAAGTTTAGTAGTTGTTCTACTAATTCATTAACCTCTGAAAAGTCTGGTGCTGTAAAAGCGATTTCTCCATTTACGTGGTCTTTAACATAAATCGGATGGTCTCTGAATTTTCCAGCATATTTAGCCGCATCTGTTTTTACGGTCATTATTTGATGAATATCAAGAATTAATTCAATTGATAATTCTTCATCTAATCTGTTTTCAATTTCTCTAATGGCTCTAAAATTATTGATTATCATTTGTTCAGATTCCGTTCTTGGTTTTCTGCCTGATTTAATCATTTCTCTAGCTACATCAGTTGTCGTTGCAGCTCCCTCAATTTGTGAAGAAGCAATGGCTTCTTCTATTAGAGAATTTTTAAAATATTCCTGTTGTTCTTGAGGCGTAATTGAATTTTTATAAAGTCCACCAATTAATTTTAAATCGAAATTGTGTAAATCTTCTTGTATAAATGAAGTTAGGTTGTAAGTGAACTTATGATTTCCAAAAAATAGTCTTTTCGCTCCAATAAATCTGTGAGTTTTAACAATTTTCCAAGCTTTTTTTGGATTGTCAAATGGTAAGTTTGGACGATGTTTTATTTCAGTCCAATAAAAATACCTTTTATCAGTTTCTTGAATAAATGATTCCATTCCATCCTTTTTAAAGCATTCAATATATTTATTGAAATCAAAATCTTTTATTTTAGGTGGATTTTCTATCTTCATGTTACAACGTGTTAAATATTATGTCAAATGTAACACATTGTAACATAAAAATCAATATTAATATGTTATTTTAATAATTAGGTAAGTTTTTAAACTAATGTGTTACAACTTGTAAATACCCATATTATTTTATAACTACTATTAAAAAACAATAAAAATAGTTTTTCAAAAAAGTATAAATTACAATACTGAAAACTGTAGTTTTTATGTATCTTCAACCCATATTACTTTGTAACTTGTATTTAAATTCATGGAACACGCTTATGTAACCCTTAAAACAGAAAACAGTGTTGGCTATATTGAGTTTTTTAATCCAAACAAAAACGCTATGCCAACAAGTATTTTGTCAAAATTAGAACAAACTATTATTGAAGCAGGAACTAATAAGGATATTAAAGTTATTGTTTTAAAAAGTGGTGGTAATAGAACGTTTTGCTCAGGAGCTAGTTTTGATGAATTATTAACTATTAAAAATGAAGAAACCGGAAAGCAATTTTTTTCTGGTTTTGCCCATGTAATTAATGCCATGAGAAAATGCCCAAAACTTATTCTAGGCAGAGTACAAGGAAAAGCAGTTGGTGGCGGTGTTGGTTTGGCAGCTTCAACCGATTATTGTTTGGCAACAAAATATGCTTCAATAAAGCTAAGTGAGTTAAGCATAGGTATAGGTCCTTTTGTTATTGAGCCAGTAGTTTCAAGAAAAATGGGAAAAACCACCATGAGCCAAATGGCTATAAACGCAGAGCAGTTTTATTCAGCACAATTTGCTAAAGATAAAGGGTTATTTGCTGAAGTTTTTAACACCACTGAAGAGCTAGATAAAGCCATTACAACTCTAGCAGAAACATTAAGTAATTACAATCCAGAGGCTTTAAAACAAATGAAAAG
>JALRJA010000157.1 GCA_023255235.1 Flaviramulus sp. | reverse complement strand
ATTTGATTTAAAAAATGAAGTATATGAGCAATACCAAAAGCTGTCGTTAAATTTTTACAAGAAAAATAGAACAGGCGATTTAATGAACCGCATTACCGAAGATGTTGGAAGAGTAAGAATGTATGTTGGTCCGGCTATTATGTACAGTATTAATACAATAACGCTGTTCATAATTGTTATTATTTACATGATTAATGCATCGCCTAAACTCACACTATATACCATATTACCTCTGCCTATTTTATCAATAATTATTTATAATTTAAGCAAAGAAATTCACAAACGCAGTACTATAGTTCAAGAATACCTGTCTAAACTTTCAAGCTTCACCCAAGAATCGTTTAGTGGTATTTCTGTTATTAAAGCCTATGGTATTGAGCCTCAAACAGCACAAAATTTCAACACTATATCCAGAGAAAGCAAAGAGAAACAAATACACTTAACAAGAGTGCAAGCTTGGTTTTTTCCAATGATGATACTACTCATAGGGTTGAGTAATTTATTGGTTATATATATTGGAGGTATGCAGTATATTAATGGAGAAATTGAAAGTATTGGCACTATTGCAGAGTTTATTATTTATGTAAATATGCTAACATGGCCAGTAGCAACAGTGGGTTGGGTAACATCTATTGTGCAACAAGCTGAAGCTTCACAAAAACGAATAAACGAATTTTTAAAAATTAAACCAGAAATTAATAACACTATAAAAACACCAAGTGCTATTAATGGTAATATTACTTTTAAAAACGTTTCTTTTACTTATACAGATACCAATATTCAAGCTCTTAAAAATGTGAGCTTTACTGTGAAAGAAGGAGAAACTTTAGCTATTCTAGGCAAAACAGGATCGGGAAAATCTACCATTTTAGATTTAATAGGAAGGCTCTACGATGTTAATCATGGACGTATTTTAATTGATAAAACCGAAATTAAGCAAGTTAATTTAGAAAGTTTGAGAAATAGCATTGGCTATGTGCCACAAGATGCCTTTTTATTTTCTGACAGTATAAAAAATAATATAAAATTTGGAAATAATGATGCCACTAGTGAGCAAGTAATTGAAGCCGCAAAAATGGCTCAAGTACACAAAAACATAATGGATTTTAACAATGGCTACGATACCAAATTAGGAGAACGAGGTATTACACTCTCTGGCGGACAAAAACAGCGTGTATCAATTGCTAGAGCTATTATTAAAGCACCTAAAATTTTATTGTTTGATGATTGTTTATCTGCTGTTGACACAGAAACCGAAGAAAAAATTCTTAAAAACCTCTATAAAATTTCAAAAGGAAAAACAGCAATTATTGTGAGTCACAGAGCATCTTCTGTAAAAAATGCCAATAAAATAATAGTGCTAGATCATGGGGAAATTATTCAACAAGGCACGCACGATAGCCTAATAAACGTAGATGGGTATTACAAACATTTATATTTAAAACAATTAAGCGAAACTACATAAGCAATTTAGTACTACTTCAAATGTATCATGATAAGCATTTAAATACCAATCATTTAAAAAGAAAATGGGAAAATTGTTGGTTAGTGTTGGTTTTTTTATGATTTTTGGTTTTTAAACACAATTAAAAATTAAACTTAAAACAATAATGATATGATGGAGAAAGAGGAAATTTTTTCGAAAGTATTAAGAGCAGGAAGACGCACCTATTTTTTTGATGTTAGAGCTACAAAAGCAGATGATTATTACTTGACCATTACAGAAAGTAAAAAATTTACCAATGATGATGGTTCTTATCACTACAAAAAACACAAAATATACATTTACAAAGAAGATTTTGCCGAATTTAAAGATATTCTATCTGAAATGACTGCATTTATTGTAAATGAAAAAGGCGATGAAGTTATAAGTGAACGTCACCAAAAAGACTTTAAAAAAGAAAGTGAAACACTTTCTGAAGCAGTAGAAACTAATGAAAAAACACCTGAAAACTTTACAGATGTTGATTTTGATGATATTTAAAAAATAAATCGGAATATGATTTTTAAATCCGTTGCATTTTTATGTAGCGGATTTTTTATATTTATAAACTTAAAACAAAACACGATGATACGACTTTCTCTAATTTGCCTACTTAGTTCTTTTATAATGACATCACAAAATACTGTAGATGCATCCTATTATCTTCCCCAAGATGTTTCTTATAATAAAAATATTCCAACACCCGAAAGTATAATTGGGCATCAAGTTGGTGAATGGCATGTTACTCATGATAAACTAGTGCAGTATATGCATGAACTTGCAAAAGCTTCAGATAGAATATCAATAGAAATTACAGGTAAAACTTTTGAAGACAGACCACTGTTGCTATTAACAATAACTTCAAAATCTAATCATAATAATTTAGATAACATACGTAATAACCATATTGCAGCAACTAATGGAAATAATGTAAAAGATATAAACAGCATGCCAATTGTTGTCTATCAAGGGTTTTCAATACATGGAAACGAACCCAGTGGATCTAATGCTGCTTTATTACTTGCCTATTACTTAGCCGCTGCAGAAAGTGACTATATAAATAATTTACTTAACCAAACCATAATTTTATTAGACCCATCATTTAATCCAGACGGTTTGCAACGTTTTTCTTATTGGGCAAATACAAATAAAAGCATACATTTAAATCCAGACCCAAATGATAGAGAATATCATGAAGTTTGGCCAGGAGGAAGAACAAACCACTACTGGTTTGATATGAATAGAGATTGGCTGCCTGTTCAATTACCAGAATCTAGAGCTAGAATTACAACCTATCATAATTGGTTACCAAATATACTAACAGACCATCATGAAATGGGTACAAACGCAACCTTTTTCTTTCAACCGGGAATTCCTTCTAGAACACATCCTTTAACACCAAAATTAAATCAAGAATTAACTAAACATATTGGTGACTTTCATGCCAAAGCACTCAATAAAATTGGCTCGCTTTATTATACACAAGAAAGCTTTGATGATTTTTATTACGGCAAAGGCTCTACATTTCCAGATATAAATGGCGGTATAGGTATTTTATTTGAGCAAGCAAGCTCTAGAGGTCATATTCAAGAAAGTGATAATGGCCTGTTAACATTTCCTTTTACTATAAAAAACCAATTCACAACGGCTTTATCTACGCTAGAAGCAGCCAAAGAAATGCGTATTGATATTTTAAAATACCAACACCATTTTTATAAAAATGCACTATTGGAAGCCAATAAAGAAAGCAACAAAGCTATTGTTTTTGGTGATGAAAAAGATGCTGCAAGAACATACCATCTTGCAGACATTCTTAAAAGACACAATATTAAATTTCATGAAATTAAAAATGATTTTACTGTTGATAATAAGCGTTTTAAAAAGGGCTACAGTTATATAGTTCCTAAAAATCAAAAAAATATACGTTTAATTAATGCCATGTTTGAAAAACGAACAACTTTTCAAGATAGCCTTTTTTATGATATTTCGGCATGGTCTTTTCCTTTGGCATTTAATTTAGACTATTCAGAAAATGTGTCAACAACTTATTTAGGTGATGAAGTTGTTAATTTAAAACTGAAAAATGGCAGCGTTTCAGCAGCTAGCAATTATGCTTATTTAATGGAATGGCACGAATATTATTCTCCCAAAATTCTAAATCAATTACTAAACAAAGACATTCGTGTAAAAGTTGCTTTAAAACAATTTAGTATAAATGGAAAAGATTATGACTACGGAACGCTTATGATTCCTGTTCAAAATCAAAAATTAAATACCAGCAATTTGTATAACTATTTAAGTGAACTAGCTACAGAAAGCCATATACCAATTGATGCTGTAAATACTGGTTTAACAGAAGGAATTGATTTAGGTAGTCAAAATTTTAAAACTTTAAACAAACCCAATATCGCACTTTTAGTAGGTGATAATATCACATCTTATGACGCTGGTGAAATATGGCATTTGTTTGATACACAGTATAATATCACAGTAACCAAACTAGATACCAAAAGTATAGAAAGTGCAAATTTAAACCGCTATAATGTCATTATTATACCTAACTCAAGAGCTTTAAACCAATCTAATACCCAAAAGCTTAAAGAATGGACAAAAAATGGTGGCACACTCATAGCATACAGAAATACCATAAAATGGCTAAAAGAAAAAGAATTTATTAAACTTGAGCTAGTAGAAACAAACGTTCCTGCAAAAAATATAACTTTTGAACAAAAATCTGATTTTAAAGGAGCTCAAGAAATAGGTGGTGCTATTTTTGAAGCAAAAATAGATAGATCACACCCTATAAATTTTGGCTATAAAAATGATAAAATATCAGTATTTAGAAATACAAGGGTTTTTATAAAAAAAGACTCTATAAGCTATAACAACCCTATTCAATATACAAAAAACCCACTCTTAAGCGGTTATATTTCAAAACCAAACTTAGAGGCTTTATCTGAAACAGTACCTTTACAAATAAAAAAATTAAGCAAAGGAAACGTGGTTGTATTTACAGACAATACAAACTTTAGAGGCTTTTGGTATGGCACTAATAAACTACTTATGAACGCCATTTTTTTTAGAGAAGAATTTTAAACATAATAGCGTCAAAGCCAAACTTTTGCTGGTCGTTTATTAAATAACATAAAAAAACAAAATTTGCGTGTAGCTAAAACTGTAAGCTATAGCTTATTTTAATTATCTGTAAGTATTCTGTTATTCAAGCTATTTAAATAATGATGTTGCCAATATAATGATTTGATTTTCTAACTTTTTGTCACTATCAAATCATTTTTAACCATAAGTAATTTACATAAAACCCCGTAAATAGCTTAATTAAAAGAACACAGCTTCTTTTTTAACAAAACTTAACACTTATTAGGCTTGTAGCGCCTGTTATTACAAAAAAAAGGCTTGGCTTATTCAATAAATATTTATAATATTGCTGAATAAAAAATCAAATTATAACACTATAAAATAACAAAACCTAGGGCTTAATGACTACATCTTAAAATTAAAATACATGCAAAATACATACTCTCCTCTCACAATAGAAACCATTTCTATAATGTTTTCTAATATACTTTATTACAAGAAATCATCCTACCTTATTAATAAATTACTACTAAATGTTGGTACTAAATATCAACCTGTTTTAATTTCCAACTATTTAGTTGCTATATGAGCCTAATTGAAATGATGGTTTATCTCATACAAGGCAATAACATATTACAGGCATATCTACGCATAATTTCATATCTTGGGATTTCTCCGATTTCTCGTTTTTTGATATACATAAA
>JALRJA010000112.1 GCA_023255235.1 Flaviramulus sp. | reverse complement strand
ATCTTGAAAAAACCAAGAGTAATGCTTTTGATGGGTTTTTAGGTTTTGGCACTAATGATGACACCAATAAACTTGAGTTTGATGGCTATTTAAACCTAAACCTTGTAAATAATTTAAACATGGGCGAGTCTTTTAGGTTGTTATACAAGAGTGATGAAAACAATCAACAAACATTTGAAACCAATATAACACTACCCTATTTGTTTAAATCGCCAATAGGTGCTGAGCTGCTTTTACGAATTTTTAGGAGAGATTCTTTGTTTAGCACCACCAATCAGTTGGCAAAATTACATTATCAAATAGACGCTAATCATAAGCTATTTGCTGGTATATTAGCAACCCAATCAAACAGTCTGCTGGCTGATAATACATCTCCTATTATTACAGATTATAAAACACAGTATATAACACTAGGCTATCATTATATTAAACACGTAGCTAAAAACAGGCTTTTTCCTGTAAAATCTACATTGTATTTTGAAACAGGTTTGGGCAATAGAAACAGCACAAACACCAAAGAAGAACAAACGCAATTTACGGTAGATGCCTTTCATATTTTTAACCTAAATGACAACAATAGCATCTATATAAGGTTTAATGGTTCTCAGTTACTATCTGATACTTTTTTTGAAAATGAACTTTTTAGGTTTGGTGGTATAAATTCTATAAGAGGTTTTGAGGAAAACAGTCTTTTTTCAAATATGTATGGTTTAATTAATACCGAATACAGGCTGCAATTAAACAATACCATATATATAAACTCTATTATTGATGCCGCCTATTTTGAAAACCAAATTATTAATACCAAAGAAAAGCTTTTTGGATATGGTTTTGGTTTTGGTATTATAACCAAATCGGGGCTTTTAAAGTTTAATTATGCTAACGGCAAAGCCGAAAATACCAAATTTAGACTTTCTGATTCAAAAATTCACCTCAGCTTAACAACCCGTTTTTAGTTCTAAAATGTTAAAATTCTATCTTTATTAATAGAATTTTAACATTTTTTATTATTTGGTTTAACTTTTTTTTATGATTTTTGTTTCAACCAATTCTAATTATCATAAAATGAAAACAAAATTTAGTGTGATTCAAACGCTATTTCTAGCGTTTGTCGTGCAAATAACGTTTGCACAAGGAAAAACAATTTCAGGTACCGTTTCCGACCCTTCAGGACTACCACTCCCAGGAGCAACTGTTTTAGTTAAGGGCACTTCCTCCGGTACATCAACCAATTTTGATGGCAAATACAGCATTCAAGCAAACCAAGGTGCTACTTTGGTGTTTAGCTTTGTTGGGTATGCTACTGTTGAAGCACAAGTAACCGCCTCTAACACGGTAAATATTACCATGCAAGAAGATGCCCAGGCGCTTGAAGAGGTTGTAGTTACAGGAACTGGTGTAGCTACTAGTAAAAGAAAAACGGCTATAGCAGTAGAAACCGTAACAGGCGAGAACTTAAAACCCGCACCAGCAGGAGATATCTCACAAGCCTTAGTCGGTAAAATTCCTGGAGCGACTATTCAATCCACAACTGGACAACCTGGACAACAACAAAATATACTTCTAAGAGGTATTAACTCATTGTCCTCAACACAACCAATGATTTTGGTTGATGGTCTTCAAATCAATACAGATAATATTGCTAATGGTAATGCTAATAATTTAAGTAGCCGATTGGCTGATTTAGATTTAGGGGATGTTGAGCGAGTAGAGGTCATTCAAGGTGCCGCAGCAGGTACTATCTATGGTGCCCAAGGAGCTAATGGAGTAATTCAAATTTTCACAAAAAGAGGGAAAGCTGGTAAAATGAAAGTTGATTTTCGGTCAACCGTTGGATTCAGTAGCACCCTAAGAGGTAATTTTGGAATAACAGACAGACATTATTTTGAAACTACTGCAGATGGTTTTTTGGCTAATTCAGCAGGAAATAGACTAGAACCAAATCCAACAAATGGTATTTGGGGATCTCCAATAGGCAATATTGATGCAAACACTTTAGTTAATAAGCCCTTTGCAGAGCAAACTTATAATAATCTAGATTTACTATTAAAAGACGGAGCAAAAACAACAAATACAGGGATTTATGTTTCTGGTGGAGGCGAAAAGATTCAATTTGCATCTTCATTATCTCACTTAGATCAAGAATCTGTAATTAATGGTAGCTTAGAAAGAATAAATTTTAAAAATAATATTACGGCCAATATTACAAATAACCTTAGTGCATCAACTTCTGCAACGATAATATCAAGCAATAATACTACTGGAGGTATCACTAATGCTGACAATGTTAATAGTGCTTTTACTAATTCTATTTTAATTCCTCAATATATTAATAATAAAGCTTTAGACGCACTAGGTAATTACGTAGCAAACCCCAACGATAATGACAATAGTGTAAACCCGTTTTATTCATTTCAAAATAGATTCTATAATTCAGATTTAATAAGAATATTAGGAAATGTGAATCTAAATTACAAACCTTTTAATTTTCTTGAACTAGATTATAAATATGGGGTTGATGTTTATGAAAATAAGTTTAGAGATTACAGAAGAAATCAAACACTACTTTTATCTCAATCCCTCCCCCCTTTCACAGGCACGTTAATAGAGCGTCCAGATAGAGGGACAACCCAAAATTCTCTATTATCAGCATTTTTACGTTTCAATTTCGAAGATGACTTTAATGTTTCTAATTTCCCTTTAAGTACAATTACTCATATTGCTTATGATTGGCGGCGAGAAGATTTTAAAAGGATAACAGTAACTGGAACTGACTTGCCGACGTTTACAGATAATATTAACTTAAATCAAACAGGTAACCAAAGCGTTACAGCTAACGATATATCATTCAGAACTTTTGGTTTTTTAATCAATCAAAAAATTGAATATGGTGATTATTTTGGACTTTCTGCGGGTTTAAGGGTTGATTGGTCATCTGCATTTGGAGAAGGTGCCGATCCGTTTGTCTTTCCCAGAGGAGATGTTTATCTAAGAGTAGATAGTTTTCTGGAAGCTGACTGGTTAAGCCAATTTAAGCTTAGAGCTGCCTATGGTGAAGCAGGTATTCAACCTGATGCATTTGATAGAATTCCAATATTATCATCAGGACAAATTGATGCAACTCCGGTTTTAGCTTTACCAAGTGTTTTAAGAAATGAAGCCTTGGGAGTACAAGTATCTAAAGAACTAGAATTTGGTGGAGATTTTACTTTTAAACCAACAACATCAAATTGGCTTAATAGAATAGATGTTAGTGCTACCTACTACACTAGAGCATCTGAGGATGTGATAAGATCTATTGATATCGCACCATCTGCTGGAGCTGGAGCAATACTAACTAATGCTATAACAATTGATACCGATGGTTTTCAATTAGGAATTGATTTTAGCATCGCAAATTTTGAGAATTTTAAATGGAATTCAACTATTAATTATGGTACTTTCGAAAGTATAATTTCTGATATTTCAAATGATGCAGATATTGCTTTGGGAAATAATCATGTTCTAAAAGAAGGAGCTCCTGTTGGTGCCTTTTTTGGAAATACTGTTTTAACTAGCTTAACCCAAACAAGATCTGATGGTACTCGCTACATTGAAGACGCCGATTTAGGAGACTTTGAAATTGGCTCTACAGGTTATGTTGTTGATAAAGCATCGAGGAGAGCTGTTATAGGAGATGAGCAAGTATTATTAGGAGACCCAACACCCGATTTTAATATGTCTTTTATAAATAATTTCACCATTTACAAGAATTTAAATCTGTCTTTTCAGCTCGATTGGGTCCAAGGAAATCAAATCTATAATCAAACAAGACAATGGTTGTACAGAGATTTATTACACAAAGATGTATCTAACCCCATAACTATAGATGGACAAACAGGTGCTTATGCAGCATACTACACCAATTTATATTCAACTAACAATCCAAACTCTGAGTTTGTTGAAGATGGTTCCTTTGTTAGACTCAGAAACCTTAGTTTATCATATAATTTTGGGAGTTATATTAAAGGCTTATCCAACCTTGTTGTATCCCTAACTGGTAACAATTTGTTCACT
>JALRJA010000072.1 GCA_023255235.1 Flaviramulus sp. | reverse complement strand
ATTAAATGGCTGTAACAATAATTTAGCTAATGCCAAACGGTTTCTTTCACCTCCAGATAGTACTTTTACATATTTTTCAACCTCATCACCTCTAAATAAAAATGCTCCTAAAATATCTCGCACTTTACTTCTGTTGGTTTCATTGGCGGCATCTATCATGGTATCTAAAACCGTTTTTTTGGCATCTAAATACTCTGCTTGATTTTGAGCAAAATACCCTATTTGAACGTTATGCCCTAATTTTAAAAGCCCATTGTATTTAATTTCACCAACTATAATTTTAGCAAGTGTCGATTTACCTTGCCCGTTTTGCCCAACAAAGGCAGTTTTACTATCTCTCTCAATAAGTAAATTTATATGTTTTAAAACGTGATTATCACCGTAATTTTTCGAAATATTTTCAGCTTCAACAACTACTTTTCCAGGGGTTTTAGATACTGGAAAATGAAGTTTCATCACGCTATTATCATCTTCATCAACTTCTATTCTATCAATTTTATCAAGTTTTTTAATAAGCGATTGTGCCATGGTTGCTTTACTGGCTTTGGCTCTAAACTTTTCTATTAACTTCTCGGTTTGTTCAATTTGTTTTTGTTGATTTTTTTGCGAAGCCAATTGCTGTGTTCTTAACTCTTCCCTTAAAATTAAATATTTGGTATAAGGCTTTGGATAATCATAAATTCTTCCCAAAGAAATTTCAATGGTTCTATTGGTAATATTATCTAAAAACATTCTGTCGTGAGATACAATAACAACAGCTCCAGGGTAGTTCTTTAAAAACCCTTCTAGCCATATAATAGATTCTATATCTAAATGGTTTGTTGGCTCATCAAGCAAGAGTATATCATTGTTTTGCAATAATAATTTTGCCAACTCAATTCGCATACGCCAACCACCAGAAAAGGTATCGGTTAGTTTATTAAAATCATGTCGTTTAAACCCTAAACCTTGAAGAATTTTTTCGGTATCTCCTTGATAGTTGTAACCTCCAATAATTTCATATTGCTGCTGAATTTCATTAATATCTACCATTAATTGATGGTAGGTTTCACTTTCATAATCTGTACGTTCTGCCAATTGTGTATTAACCGCATCCATTTTAGCTTCTAAAAGTTTAATTTCGATAAACGCTTCATACGATTCTTCCAAAACGGTTCTACCATAAACAAAATCAATATCTTGTTTTAAAAACCCAATTTTAAGCTCTTTATCTGTAGCAATTTGACCAGTATCGGGTTCTATTTCTTTAGATAAAATTTTTAGCATGGTCGATTTTCCAGCACCATTTTTTCCAATAAGCCCTACCCTATCGCCATTTCCAAGTTTAAACGTAATATCTTCAAAGAGATATTCTCCTTGAAATGAAATAGATAAATTATGAATATTAATCATAGAAATGTAACTTTTATTACAGTAGCTTTCTTGCTAAAAATGTACTTTTACACCAGTTATTTAGTTTTAACCAAATAATTAATAGGTTTAATAACTGCTCAAGCAATTGAGACCAATTTTTAAATACGTTTGCAAAAATACATAAATATTATGTTTAAAAAAGGAACAAAATTATATAGTATTCTATCAGGAAGTTGCCCAAAATGTCATCAAGAATCTATGTACACAAATACCAATCCATACAACTTGTATGAAGCCTTGAGCATGCATGAAAAATGTTCAAACTGCAAAACAAAATACAAAATTGAACCCTCGTTTTTTTATGGCTCAATGTATGTAAGTTATGCGGTTAGCGTGGCGTTTGCGGTAGCTGCTTTTGTGATAGCACACTTTGTTTTTAAAGCCGGAATTAACATGGTTTTTGTGTCTATTGTAGGCTGTTTAGTTGTTTTTATGCCTATTATTTTAAGACTCTCAAGAAATATTTGGATTAATATTTTTATGCACTACGATAAAAATTTGGTTAAAAAATAACTTCTTTTGGCGTTTCCTTTGCTAGGCAAAGGTCAGGCTATACGCTATATCTTTTGCAAAAGCAAAAGGATGCCGCTTCTATCCTTAACGCAAATACAACTCATACTAATCAAAACGGTTAATATCAATATCTTTATCTAATAATACACCGTTTTCAATAAAGTTGTAAAGTGCTTTAGCAACATAGGGTCCTATCATCACACCACGAGTTCCTAAGCCATTTAAAACAAACATGTTTTTATGCGTTTTATGTTGTCCAACCAGAGGTCTTCTATCTATAACAGTAGGTCTTATTCCAGCTACTTGATCTACCACTTTAAAAGAACAAGTAATGAGTTTTTCTAGTTTTTTTAACAGCTGTGTTTTAGCTTGTGGTGTAGTATTATTACTTAAATCTTTCCATTCATAAGTTGCACCAACAATATACAAATCATTCTCTAAAGGAATTAAAAAAACGCTTGCTTTTAAAACAAAATCTATTTTTAGGTCTGGTGCATGTATTATAAGTAATTCACCTTTAGCAGGTAATAAAGGCAGGTGTTTAAAAAATGGGTTTTGCTTAATTCCAAAGCCTTCTGCAAAAACAATATTTTTGGCTACAATAGTTTTATTGTTATAATTAACAGTTGTTTTTTTAGAAACTAATTCATTGTATAAAAAAGGTGTTTCAAATAGTAATCTATTATTTAATAAGTCTGTTTTATAAGCATCCATCATTTTTTTTACATCAACTCTACCTGTTTTTAAAACCTCTCCAAAACCAAAAGGGGCTTCTATAACTTGGTTATTATTTTTAATAATTTTAGTTGATAAGTATTCTTCAAGCACTGGTTTATCTGATGCGGCAAACCAATTATTTTGTTCTTCTAAAGAAGCAAATTTTCTGTAAACTGGTATTTTATAATCAAGTGTAAGGTGTAATCTTTTTTCTAAAGAAGCATACATTAGTAAAGCAGTTTCAAGCTGTTCTTTACTTTTAAAAACAGACGTAAATCGTTTTAAAACCACCGGATTATATAACCCACCAGCAACTGTAGATGATTGCTGTGATGCATTATCAAACACCACAAAGGTTTTGTTATTAGCTTGTAATTGTTCACAAAAACTAATGCCGGCAATACCAATACCAACAATTATATAATCAACTTCTTTCATGTTACTAATATAGTAATACTGGCAACGGTTTATAACTATATTTTGTTACATTTTATAAAGTAAAACCATATTAACAAAAAACGCTCACTAAAAAGTGAGCGTTTTTTGGTTTATAAATTGTTAAGAATTAGTAGGTCCACATATCTAATTCAAAATTTCGTATTTTCTCTTTAATTCTTTCAGATTCTATAAGTTGCATTAACGCATTTTGTGAAATATACTCACTAACAGCTCTGTCACCATGAACATTTTCTTCTTTAAAAATATAACCGTGAAAACGTCTGGCATTTAAAACATGGTCAAAAGAAAAAGGCATGGCACTATTTTCATTATTAAACGATTTCGCCTCATGTAAAACTGATCTGGCATCTGGAAAAAACACCCAAAAAAGCGGTACTAAATCTGGCACTTCTTCATCAATGAAATTAACATCTGGAGCCACAGGAGCAATACCTATTAGTCTATATTTCATTTCTGCTTGTCGTTTATCAAAATACCAAAGCCCTTTAATGTGGTATTCCTTAATATCGGCGGCAGTTATATCTCGTCTATTAATGTATTCGGGAGATAACTCTTCGCCGGCATTTAGTTGTTCAATTCCTAATTCGGTAGTATCAATTTTAACCAAAGCTGCTTCAATATCTTTTAAGGTACGTTTGGTTGTAAAGTATGAATCGTCATAAATGTTTTCAATATCACCGCTTTTAATAGCTCTCATAAGAACATCATATAATGATCTTCTATCACTACCTATGTTATTGGTATCTATTGGATAATATAATGGGAAATTTGCTCGTTCGTCTAGTACAATTTTTTCCCATACTATTTTAGAAAACAAAATGTCTCTATCATCAACATAACCATACTCTAATGGTATATCGTTATCAACTATTTTTTGGGCTTCTGTTCTGACACCTATTTCATTGGGGTTTTTAGCATTTAGTATATTGGCTTGAGCCATCATACTTGATACCGATAAAACAGTAGCAACATTTAATAAAAAACGCTTTACATTCATTTTAAATATTTTAAATTCTTTAATATAATCAAGACAAAAATGCTTGTGTCACTGTTTTAGTTTGTTAACTCAACAAAAACTGGAGACACTTTTTTAAGTATTACACTCACACCAGTTGCTGAGGCTTCAATATCAAAAATTTGTACATCTGACCCGCGTTTGGCTTTACTTAAGGCTTGTTTGGCTCTGGTATCTAGTTTATTGCCATTAACTACTATAGTTGGTTGCCCTGCTACTTTAAACTTAAAGCCGGTAACTCGTAATGGCAATTCAAAATCAAAGTCATCAAATTTGGCCCCAATGGTTGAAATTTCAAGAGCGTTACGTTGCATTTTAATAGCACCATCTTCACCTCTAACAGTTCCTGTTGGTTTGGGTAAATCTTTAATTCTAAATGTGGCTCTATCACTTACGGTAGTGCCGTCTAACTTGCCAGTAACATTTATAGTAACTTCTCTTCCTTGAATTCTGGTAGCATCCATAACATACTTGCTTCCAGATACCTTGCTTAAACCTTGTGCAGAGGCATTTACATTATTATCGGCAATGCCTGCAAAAGATATTGTCATGGGGTTAGGTACACCGCGATAGACTACATTCATTTTATCGGCTGATATAGTAGCTGCATTGGGTTTTGCTACAGTAGCAAAGGTTTGATTAACCGGTACTTCAATATCTTCGCCATCTTGGGCAAAAATTAATTTGCCTTCAATTTTATGTTCGCCAACGCTACCCGCACTTATTTTTAGTTTTACTTTACCTTCGTTAAGTTCATATTGGCTTTCTTCTAGTTTTCTGCCATCTATGGTTAACTCTACTCTACTTGGTTTTGTTGTCTCATCGGTTCTACCTAATACAATTTCACCATCAAATTGATCGGTATTAAAATAAGCCGATTTGGTAGTTTTTAGTATGGTAGTATAATTAGTTATCGATAATTCACTTGATAGGGTTCCTTGTAGCATGGTGCTTAACACCTCTGATTCGGTTGTTTTAATATCTGATTGTAGTTGGGTCATTTTGGTTAAAGAGGCTACTAAAGGAAACCCTTTGTAGTGATAATCTAACCAGTCTTGAGTTCCTATGTCGCGCTTTACAGGATTGGTGTTAAATTTATGGTTCACATCTTTAATGATGTTTTGCATGCCTTTTTTTCCTTCTAAGAGCCCAATTACACCTTTTCTAAAAGTGTTTATTTGATTTAAGAACTCTTGTCCTTCGGGTTTTAGTTTATCGCCTTTAAAAAAGTTTTCATCTAAATAATCGCCTTTATCCATAACTTCGTAGTCTGTTGGATCGTCTACAGTGGCAGTCATTTTGGTTTTTAACTCGGTTAAATACTTGTCAAAATTTGAAGCTAGAGTGTGTAATTTTTGAGCATCAGCTTTTAGAGGTTCGTATTTTTCGGGTTGCTCTTCGGCTTTTAAGTTTAAGCTTGCAACAAAATTATTATTACGTGTTTCGGTTGCTTTGTTAGATTCGGTAAGTCTTTCATTCATTAATCCAAAGGCCGAAAGCACTTCTTTTGACATATTTAATGCTAGCATTGCTATGAATATTAAATACATCAGATTAATCATTTTCTGTCTTGGTGATAATTTTCCTCCTGCCATTTTTAATTAGGTTTTGGTTAATTGTTAAAATTGGGTAACCCCTAATTAATTTTTATTCATAGCAGAGAGCATACCTCCGTAAACGCCGTTTAATGACGATAAATTTGATGCTAAAGATTGCATTTGTTCTTTAAGTTTATCTGCGTTTTCAATAGATTGCTCATTGACAGCCGCTTGTTTATTAATACTTTCTAGTTGTACTTTATAGAGGGTGTTTAAGGATTCCATTTGTGCGGCAGCCAATGCTAATTCTTGGCTGTATTTTTTACTGGCTTCAATAGAATCTACGGTAGAAGACATGTTTTTTACAACGGCTTCAAAGTTTTTAATGCTATCTCCTAAACTAACTATTAGTTCGCTATCAATTTTAGCTTCTTTTAGTAATTCGTCTAATTTTTTTGATAGTAATCCTTGAACATCTTCTTTACCTGTTTTTTTGTTTGGTTGGCCGCCTGCTAATTCTGGGTAAACCAAAGACCAGTCTAATTCTTCATCGGCTGGTTCAAAGGCTGATAATGCGAATATAATGGCTTCGGTTACAAGACCTATTGTTAACATTACGTTACCTGTTAAGGGTCCTATTTCAAAGTGAATAATTTTGAAAAGAGCACCAACAATCACAATTGCTGCTCCTAGACCATAAGCCATATTCATGAACTTTTTGTTTATTATAGATTTTGCCATAATTTTTTTGTTATTTATTTTTGGTTAGTTATTTTTTTGATTTTTTATTGTTAGTTCTCTGTAATTTGTGTTCCTAAGTAATCTTGTACGGTTCTAAAACCTATGTAGCTTCTGGCAGAATCTGCATATTCATAATCTCTTGAGCTTACTTGCAAGAAATAGGCAACATCTTTCCAAGAACCACCTCTCACAATTTTTCGTTTGTTATTATTATCATTTACGTTAGGGTTCATAGTTGATGTATATTCATAGGCTGATGGGTCATAGGATTCATTAACCCATTCTGCCACATTTCCGGCCATATTGTATAGATTATAATCGTTTGGGTCAAATGATTTTGCTTCAACTGTATATAAAGCTTGATCTGCTGCATAATCACCTCTCACGGGTTTAAAGTTTGCCATAAAACAACCTCTATCATTTTTTGTGTAAGGTCCACCCCAAGGGTAGGTTGCGGCTTGTAGACCACCTCTAGCGGCATATTCCCACTCTGCTTCTGAGGGTAACCTAAATGCATTAACTAACGAGGCTCCTTTTTTAGATTTTTGATAGGCATTTTTATTAATGGTTCGCCACTCACAAAATGCTTTTGCTTGTTTCCAGGTAACGCCAACAACTGGATACTCACTATAGGCATCGTGCCAAAAGTAGTCGTTGTGCATAGGCTCGTTGTAAGAATAGGCAAAGTCTCTAATCCATACGGTAGTATCAGGATAAATTTCAATTTCTTCTTTTTTAATAACATCTTTTCTTTTCATACCTCTATTTCTAGCCAATTCTTGGATATCCATATAGTTGTATTGAAATTTAAATTTTTTAACATCCCATGTTCGCTGGCCATTATAGGATTCTTCCATTGGTAAATACATGGTATCCATTACTTCTGTGTAGAATTCGTCTGGATAATCTGAGGTATCAAAAACTAAATCAATGTCTTTATTGAGTTTTCTTCCTTCAAAGCCTGTTGGACCTAAACCGGTATAGTTTTCAAACATATACTTTTCGTAAACAGACATATCGGTTGTGTCTGCATCTTTAAAAGCATATTCACCTATGCCACCGTCTTCGGGTACTTTTCCTATTTCGTAGGCTAATACGGCTAATTTCATTCTAATTATAGAGTCTCTTACCCAATGAACAAATTGGCGGTATTTGCTGTTTGTTATTTCGGTTGCATCCATATAAAAGGCTCTAACAGTTACGGTTTTTGCTGGTGCATCGTGCACTCCGGCAAGATCGTCGTCTGCTTTTCCCATAGTAAAGGCACCACCTGGTATAAGCTCCATACCGTATGGTTTTTCGGGATGCCATTTTTTTCCTTTAACACCTACCAGTTCTCCTCTATCTTTAGAGCCACAACCAACTAATACTGCTATAACTGTAGTTAGTAAAATAATCTTCTTAATATCCATAGAAAA
This sequence comes from Flaviramulus sp., assembly GCA_023255235.1. GTDB lineage: Bacteria > Bacteroidota > Bacteroidia > Flavobacteriales > Flavobacteriaceae > JALRJA01. The sequence continues at coordinate 6,215 of JALRJA010000072.1, read as the reverse complement.
CTTGAGGTTAATCATTGTAAGGTTCATTTGTGAACGTAAACATATTTATATATTTTATAAAAACCAATTTTTAATTTAACTAAAACTTGTTTAATAGTGAAAAATTACATTTTATCGACAAAAATAGTATTTTTATTTCGTTAGTCAATCATATACAATTTTTTTGAAATGCTTTAAACCAACGTTCTGGTATTTTTTCATTACAGGCATCTATGTAATCTTGATGCATGCATGGTAATAACGTGTGTCTTTTTAGTTTATTATTAACTTCTGATAAAAATGGTATTTCTATCCACCATCTTCCTGTTTTATTACTTTTATAAAAAACCAACTCGTCTGAATCTACTAGTGTTATAAATTTTTGATAGTTTTTTTCATCTGAAAAATCATCATCTGTAACTCTAAAATTAACTCCTTCTATAAAATACCACACAATTTGAGATACTAACATGGCGGTTATGGCATCATCATTTGAGGGTTTATATTCGTAAATTCCAAAAGATGATACCTTATTACTTATTCCGGCATAACGAGCTATGGCACAAATTTCTTTTCCATCAAATCCATTTGGTGAGAATTTTTGTTTTAAACTCACTTCAGATGCTTTTATTGCATTTAAATCTAAACTTACTATGTTGGCATCTCTCATTACTGGTTCGGCAATGCCTATATTTTTAGACACTTCGCCTAATCTGTACGACTCAAAATAAAGGGTATCCATTAAATCAATTTCTTCTTGCGAGTTAAAGTATGTTTGGTATCCTATTGTTGAGTAATTGAAAAGGTTGTATGGTTTGTTTAAAATTATTTTTCCAACAAAATTATTATTTTTAATAGATTTAGACGAATCGCCTAAGTTAAATTTAGCATCAATATTTACTAAATTTACCATGGGCATTAGGGTGTCATAGGCTCTGTAATTGGCGTAGGTTAAATCTTGAGATCCTCCAATAATTATTGGGATAATATTTTTTTTTAGTAGGTTTTTTGTGGTTTCTTTTAGTGCAAAATAGGTGTCTTCGGTGGTTTCGCCTTTATTAATATCGCCTAAATCTGCCATGGTAGTATTCCAACTTCCTGGAAAAAGGCTGTAAAAATTTTTTCTTATTTCATCTAAATTAAAGTTTTCTCCCATAAAATTGATATGGTTTCTGTTTTCTAAAACTCCAATTAGTACAATATCTATAGTATCAAGGTTGGGTATTCCGTGAGCGTGTGTGTGTATTTTAAGTTTTTTTCCTATTGATTGCAAGGGAAGCAACTCATTGTGAGCTAAAACTGAATCTGAAACGGGAGATAAAAAATTAAAATCCATCACTGGTAAAAAATCTTAAGTCAACAAGTGTAAAGGCAAATATCAATAGAAAAAATGAATTTTTAGGGTCTTAAACGTTAATAGTTACTGTTTTATAGTTAATTGGTAGTGAAAAGAGTATGGTATGGTAACACTACGTCATTTCTTTTTTGTTGTTCTCTTTTTGGCTGTTTTCTTTTTTGTTCCTTCTTTTTCTTGAATTAAGGCTTTTGCTTGGTCTAAGGTTATTTTTGAAACATCAACCGTTTTTTGTAGCTCTATTTTTATTTTTCCTTTAGAAAGGGTGTGTCTTCCCCAACGTGCTTTTTCTATTCTAATACCGGCATCTTCCCAATTGTGTATTACTTTGTCTTTGTCTTTTTGAAGTTTGTCTTCTATTAATTCAATTATGTCATTATCAGACAGGTCGTCCCAATTGTAATTTTTATTGACATTAATAAACATATTATTCCACTTAATAAAGGGTCCAAAGCGGCCTTTACCTTTTATTACAGGCTCGTTTTTGTAGGTATATATTGGAGCATCTGCTTTTTCTTTTTCTTTAATTAGCAAAATAGCATCATCTAGCTCAACACTTAAAGGGTCTACACCTTTTGGGAGTGATACAAAAGATTTGCCATATTTTACATACGGACCAAAACGCCCATTATTAACTTCAATTTGTTGTTCTTTAAATACGCCTAAAAGCTTTGGTAATTTAAATAAATCCATTGCTTCATTAAATGTAATGGTATTTAATTGTTGTTCTGGGCTTAAACTGGCAAATTGAGGTTTTTCTTCGTCATCTACCGTTCCTATTTGTACCATTGGTCCAAATTTGCCTAATCTAACGCTCACTTGTTTTCCTGTTTTGGGGTCATTTCCTAAAATACGTTCGCCAGATTCTCTATCGGCGTTTTCTTTTACATCTTCAACCACAGGGTGAAAATCTTTATAAAATGATTTCATCATTTTAGTCCAGTTTTCATTTCCTTCAGCAATTTCATCAAAATCGGCTTCAACTTTTGCGGTAAAGTTATAATCTAGTATGTATTCAAAATGATTAACTAGAAAGTCTGTTACAATCATGCCAATATCGGTTGGCACTAACTTGCCTTTATCTGAACCTACTTTTTCGGTTAATTGATTGGTTTTAATATTATTTTTTTGAAGAACTAATTGGGTGTATTTTCTAAATTCGCCTTCGTTAAAACCTTTTTCAACATAATTTCTGTTTATAATTGTAGAGATAGTAGGTGCATAAGTAGAAGGACGCCCAATGCCTAATTCTTCTAATTTTTTAACTAGGGAAGCTTCAGTATATCTTGATGGAGGTCGAGAATAACGTTGTGTTGCTGTTATGAGTTTGTTTTGTAATGTCTCTCCATTTTTTAAATCGGGTAAAATACCTTCTTGCTCCATATCTTCATCATCGGTGCCTTCAAGATAAACTTTTAAAAACCCATCAAAAGTTATAATTTCACCACTTGCTACAAAGTCTTCATTAACGCTATTTGATGCTTTTATTGTAATTTTTAAGCTGGTGCGTTCTAATTCTGCATCACTCATTTGAGATGCAATGGCACGTTTCCAGATTAAATCATACAGTCTTGCTTGATCTCTATCTATATTAACCGAATGTAGAGAAAAATCGGTTGGTCTAATTGCTTCATGTGCTTCTTGAGCACCTTTGCTTTTTCCTTTATAATTTTGAGGTTTACTGTATTTTGAACCAAATGCTGATATAATCTCGGCTTTAGCACTGTTTCTAGCTTCGTCTGAAAGGTTTACACTATCTGTTCTCATGTAGGTAATTAATCCTGATTCATATAAGCGTTGTGCATTACTCATGGTTCGGCCAACTGAGAATCCTAATTTTCTTGAAGCTTCTTGTTGCAGAGTTGACGTTGTAAATGGTGCTGCTGATGATTTTTTAGCTGGTTTTTTTTCTAAGTTACTTACTTGATATTCTGCACCAATATTATTGTTTAAAAAGGTTACTGCTTCATTTTCTGAACTTAGGTTTTTTTGAAGTTTAGCTTTAAAGGTTTGCCCTTTTTCGTTTGAAAATTCGGCATCTATTCTATAAAATGGAACTGGTTTAAAGTTTTGAATTTCGCGTTCTTTTTCAACAATTAATCGAACAGAAACCGATTGTACTCGACCGGCTGATAAGCCACCCTTTACTTTTCGCCATAAAACGGGTGACAACTCATAGCCTACAATTCTATCTAACACACGGCGTGCTTGTTGTGCATCAACCAAATCATAATCAATTCCTCTTGGGTTTTCAATTGCCCTTTGAATTGCAGATTTGGTAATTTCATGAAAAACTATGCGTTTGGTTTTATTTTTATCTAATTTTAAAGTTTCGGCTAAATGCCAAGCAATAGCTTCACCTTCTCTATCTTCATCACTAGCAAGCCAAACTATATCGGCACTTTTAGCTAAGTCTTTTAGTTTTTTTACAATCTCTTTTTTGTCTTTAGAGACTTCATATTTTGGTTTAAAATCACCTGTAACATCTATTCCTAATTCTTTAGATGGTAAATCTGAAATATGCCCAAAACTAGAGGCAACTTTGTAGTCTTTTCCTAGAAATTTTTCAATGGTTTTTGCCTTAGCAGGAGACTCTACTATCACTAAATTTTTAGCCATGCTTGATTTTTTGAGATTACAAATGTATATGAAAAAAGGTTTAACTTCCTAATTTTATAAACTATCTGTTTTGTGTTAAAATTTAAAAAGCCCGTGTTTAAAGAAAAACACAGGCTTTTTTTTTGTAATATAAAAAACTATTCTGTTTGCTCTTGGGCTGTATCTACTTTTTCATCAAACCCAACTACTTTTTTGTAAACTAAATAAATTGGGTGATACATTAAAGAATTTAAAAATAATGATCCTATTCCGCAGGTAATTATTGTTAAAAAAACAACACATAAGTAAATAACTATTAATAAACCAAAGGTTAGTAACCACTTTTTATTACCAATTTTAAAGCTTGCTTTAATAACATCTAAAACACTTAAATCTTCATTAAAAGCATATATTACAGTAACAAAAGACAATGGTACCATAACGTATATTAACGGTATATAACATAATAATGCAGATGGAATGGCTATAATAACCATGATTAAAATTAAAGCTAAAATATTGGCTAAATGATTTGCTTTAAAAAAGTAAAAAAAATCTTTTGATAGTACTTGTTCGTTGTGGTCTAACTTTTTCATTATTCTAAAAAACCCTAAATTTAAAGCAACTGATAATGTGCTAAGCAACACAACACCAACAACTAAAACAAAAACATATAACAAAGACATGCTTGTAAAAAATGTGTTGTAAAGTTCTGGGTCATAATACCCTCCATTTTCTTGTTGGGTTATCATTAACCCTATTAATGGAATATAAAAAATTATAATTATGGGTAGCATAATTATTAACGTAAACAATTGAAGTAATAAACCTTGAACCCATGTTTTTTTAAATAACTCAATAGAGTCACTGAAAATGGTTCCAAAATCAAGTTCTTTAGCGTTATCAATTTTTTCAAATAGTTCCTTAAGTGTATTCATTTTTTGGTTTAGTTAAAATATTATTGAATGCATAAATGTAAAAAATAATATTTAACTGTGTTTTTAAAAACAAAAAACCATCATAAAAGCATCTGTTATTCTGAGTTTTTTACCAGAATAGGGCTTTATGATGGTTTTAATTTATTCTTTAAATTTTTTAATTTAACAAGAACGTACTAATTAATTGTATATCATTGTATAAATATTGATATTGATACAAAGTATTGTTTCCTATTAAAATAAGGGCATCGTCAAGTGGTATAACATCTCTAGATTCAATATTTTCAAAAGATTTTATCAACGTTATATTTAAAGGGTTTGCTTTATTAAATAGTTTTAAACCGGCAGTGCCATCGCAAACAAATAGCATGTTGTCTTTAATTCCTAATCCGTAAGGGTTTTCTAATTGATGTCTTGCTGCCAAAACAGGGTTGTGTTTATCACTAATATCTATAACTTCTAATACGCTTTCTGGTTGTCCGCATTCATTACCACCTCGTAATGTTAAGTAGGCATAATTACCGTCAACAACAACAGGATCACAACCTTCCCAATGTGTAAATTCTGATATATATTCTGGTGACGATGGGTTTTCTAAACTGTAAATATACATACCGTTAGTGCTTCCTAAATACAAATAATTATCTACATGAAACATAGTTTCTATATTCCAGCCAGCATATTGAGTATTAGCCAAAACAGGTTGTGATAAATTTTGAATATTAAAAATAGCCATTTGGTAATCACCAACCGTATATAAATAATTATCAACTATTTGAAAACGAGCTAACGAACCTCCAGTTCCAACGTTAGACTCGGCAGCAGAGTTTGCTAATGCACCATCAAAAAACACATCAACCAAATTGTCTTCTTGTTTTTTACGTCTTTCTGTATTTAAAGTCCAACCAACAATGATGTCGTTTTCAAAATTAAAATTTTGATAATCAACAACTTGTGCTTCAGTTGGAATATCATGATTATAAATATAAAAAACGTCTTCTAAGCGTTCTACTAAAGACACATTTTGAATATCAGAAATATCAAAAACCAATAAATCTGTGGCACTATCGGCATATAGAAAGTTATCTTTTACTGAAATATCTTCGTTTTTAGGGATTTCAATAAACTTAATAGTTTCAGGCAAACTAGGGTTGCTATTATCAATTATATGTATGCCTTTATCTATATCGGTTACAAAAATATAATCTTGATAAGCATATATTAACACAATTTATGGTTGCAATGATGAATATGTTAATTCTCCTAATCTGTTTATACCAACTAACACAATTGTTTACGGTGATTTTTCAGCTACAACCCTTTATGGGAATAGTCAAAATTTAACA
>JALRJA010000037.1 GCA_023255235.1 Flaviramulus sp. | reverse complement strand
TTATTAAAATGAGTTTGCTCTGCTAAAAATTGTTGCTGTAATACGTCCTTCAATTGCTGTAATTCGTTTTGACGCATTTGTAAACGTAATACATCTACAGCCGATGCTTTACCAACCTCAACAGAGGTAAGTGCCATAGTTTCATAGGTTTCTAACAGTTTTATGTTCTCATTAAAAACAGCTTGTTTAGATTTATTAGCATAAAGATTGTAGTAAGATTGTGATACCGAAGCAATTAGTTTTCTTTTGGCTATAACTATATCTTCGTATTTGGCATTTGCCAATGAGTTTACATAATTTTCTCTTGACGTAATTGTACCAAACCATGGTAGCATTTGTTTTACAGAAACTTTAAAACGTTGTGCACCTGTTCTGGTTTCTGGTTCGCTTACAAAATAGCCTACACCAAATTCGGTGTTTGGTATGGCGTTGACTTCGTTTACCTTTTCGGAAGCTATTTTATATTGCAGTTCAAACTTTTGAATTTCTGGATTGTTAGATATAGCTTGGTTGATTAAGGTTTCTAATTCTTGTGCATTTCCATTATAAGTAAAGAATGAAAAACAAAGAATAAAAACTATTTTTATAGGGGTTTTTAAATGCTTCATTTTAATCTTCTTTTAAGTTGAACTTCAAATTTCCAGCTATACAAAACCGGCACAACAAACAAAGTAATAAGTGCAATTAGCATACCTCCAAAGCTAGGTATTGCCATAGGAATCATGATGTCACTACCTCTTCCTGTTGAGGTTAAAATTGGCAATAATGCTAAAATGGTAGTAGCTGTAGTCATTAAACACGGTCTTATACGTTTTTCACCAGCTTCAACTACAGAAGCTCTAATTTCTTTTATATTTTCTGGGGTATTTTTATTAAATGTTTGCATTAAATAGGTTGCCATAACCACGCCATCATCTGTTGCAATACCAAAAAGAGCTATAAAGCCAACCCAAACAGCAACACTTAAATTAATGGGGTGCATTTGGAATAAACTACGCAAGTTTTCTCCAAAGAAATTAAAGTTTAAAAACCAATCTTGACCATATAGCCATATCATTACAAAACCTCCTGCAAAAGCCACAGCAATTCCTGTAAATACCATCAATCTTCAAGGATTCCAAAGAGGAGTTTATATCTTGAATGTAAAAGGAGAGTCGCTTTCTTATTCAGAAAAAATAATTCTTCAATAATTCATTATTGTTTTAATAAAAAAGCCGCTAATTAATTAGCGGCTTTTTTATTAAAACAATAATGAATTATTGAAGAATTATTT
>JALRJA010000025.1 GCA_023255235.1 Flaviramulus sp. | reverse complement strand
ATGAGGTGTTAAATAGTTTGTCATAGGCTTTTGTAATAACCGAAATAGCTTCGGCATACAACAAGGTATCGGTATCTGGCATAGCTACAATGTGTGATTGCTGCTCTTTAGGAACTATCATGGTTTCAAAAGGCCAAATAGCCCAAAACGGAATAAGTACAACAAAAGCGTTGTTTTCAAAAATGATGCGTTCTTTTTTTTCAAGTTCCTGACTTAAATAATCGCCTAAAAGGCTTCTTTTATTTTTATTAAAGTAGGCTAATTGTTGTGTGTCTTTTTTATAAACTTCGTTGGGAAGTGTAGATTGACTCCATATTTGCCCATGTGGATGCGGATTGCTACAACCCATTACGGCACCTTTGTTTTCAAAAATTTGAACATAGTTTATATTGGGGTTTTCTCCTAATTCTCTGTATTGTTTTTGCCATTCTAAAACAACCTTTTGTATGGCATTTATAGACATATCTGCCAAACTTTTTGAATGGTCTGGACTAAAACAAACCACTTTACAAATACCTGTTTCACTTTCTGCTATTAAAAGTTGGTCTTGAATTGAAAAAGAGGGCGAATTGTTTTGTAAAGCAGCAAAATCGTTTGTAAAAACAAAAACATCTTTGTAGTTTGGGTTTAGTTCACCGTTAATTCGTTTGTTTCCTGCACACAAATAGCAAGTTTCATCATAACTGGGTCTTATTTCGTTTGATACGGCTTCTTTTTGACCTTGCCAAGGTCTTTTTGCTCTGTGTGGCGATACCAATACCCATTCACCAGTTAGTATGTTTAAACGCTTGTGTGAAAAGTTTTGTAGGTTTGAATTTTTCATAGTCATAAATTATATTGCTTAGTTTACCAAATGGGTTCCTTGCGATAGTTCAACAAAATAAACTGAACATGCTTTTTTGAATTTATTTTTGTAAGCTTGAGAAATAGAATCTGCAAAAGCAACTGCCTTATTTTTTTCTATTAAATTAATGGTGCAACCACCAAAACCACCGCCCATCATTCTAGCTCCTAAAACAGCGTTGTTAGATTTTGATAATGTTACAAGAAAATCTAACTCATCACAACTTACTTTGTATTGTTTAGATAAACCGTTGTGCGAAGCATACATTAATGAGCCTAAGGTTTTTAAATTAGTGTTAGCTATAGCTTTTGATGCTTGTATAACTCTATTATTTTCTTGAATTACATACCGTGCTTTTTCATAATTTTCTACACTTACGGTATTCTTAATAGTTTCTAAACTTGTTTCGGTAGCATCTCTTAAAGCTTTTACACCTAATAACTTAGATATACTTTCGCAAACAGAGCGTCTATCGTTATAAGCACTTTCAGATAAACTGTGCTTTACATTGGTGTTTATAAGCAGGAATTGATATTCTTTAAAATCAATTTTAAAAGCTGTTGCTTCAATGGTTCTACAATCTAATAATAAAGCGTTATCTTTTATACCAAACATACTTGCATATTGATCCATTATACCACATTTAACACCCACATAATTATGTTCTGCTTGTTGTGAAATAAGTATCATTTCATGCTTAGTTAACCCTAAATTAAATAACTCATTTAATCCAAAAACAACACTGTTTTCTAATGCTGCAGAAGATGACATACCCGCTCCATTGGGTATATTTCCTTTAAAAACCATATTAAAATTAGCTATTTTTTTATGCTTTTTTTGTATTTCGGCAATTACGCCAAAAACATAATTTTCCCAACTTCCTGGT
>JALRJA010000010.1 GCA_023255235.1 Flaviramulus sp. | reverse complement strand
CTGCTCGTACACCCGTTATTAACTCATTAAAACGCATTTCAATAGGTTGGGTAAACTCTACTTCCATACCAGAAATAACAGAAAGAGCATCTTTAAACTTGTCTGCCAATTCATCTTTTGAGCTTGCAGAAGTCCATTCATTTTTTGGTTTTAAAATAATAATAACATCACTTTCTTCCATAGACATAGGATCTGTAGGTACTTCTGCCGCACCTATGCGTGTTACTACTTGTTTTACTTCGGGAAATTTTTCAAGTAGTATTGTCTCTATTTCGGTAGTAATCTTTACTGTATTACTTAAAGATGTTCCTGTTTTAAGTACTGGTTGAATTACAAAATCGCCTTCATCTAATGTTGGTACAAATTCACCACCCATTGAGGTATATAGATAAACAGATAGTGCCAATAGTAAACTAGCAACAATAAGTACAAATCGCTTACTTTGCAATGCCCAATTTATTGTTGGTTCATATATTTTATTAACCCACTTCATTATTACAACAGATACATTTTTATTAGAAAACTTTGATGGTTTTAAAATTAAAGATGCTACAACTGGCACATAGGTAAAGCATAAAATCATGGCACCAATTAGTGCAAAACTGAATGTTAAAGCCATAGGTTTAAACATTTTGCCTTCAACGCCTGATAAAGACAAAATAGGAATGAAAACGATTAAGATAATAAGCTGACCAAAAACAGCAGAATTCATCATTTTTGATGCTCCTTGAAATGTAATTGTATCTTTAATAGAGTGTTGTTCAGCTTTAGGAACAATATTAATTTTATCGGCTTTTAGAGTTATTTGATAGGTAATGTACTCAATAATAATTACAGCACCATCTATAATAATTCCAAAATCTATAGCACCAAGGCTCATCAAATTAGCATCAACACCAAAAATATACATTAATGATAATGCAAAAAGTAAACATAAAGGAATAACTGAAGCTACCACGAGTCCAGACCGTAAGTTTCCTAAGAGTAAAACAACAACAAAAATAACTATTAGACATCCTAAAATTAGGTTTTCAGATACAGTAAAGGTAGTTTTAGATATAAGTTCACTTCTGTCAAGAAACGCATTAATATAAACGCCTTCTGGAAGTGATTTTGAAATTAATGCAACACGTTCTTTAACGGCTTCAATTACCTTTTTAGAGTTAGCATCTTTAAGCATCATTACTTGCCCAAGTACTTTTTCGCCCTCGCCATTTCCGGTAATTGCACCAAATCGAGTTGCATTTCCAAATCCAACATTGGCAACATCTTTAATATAAATAGGTAAATTATTTTCAGTTTTAATAACACTATTTTTAATGTCTTCTAAAGAAGTAACCAAACCTTCACCACGAATAAAAAAAGCTTGATTTATTTTTTCTATATATCCACCTCCTGAGGTACTGTTATTCATTTCTAAAGCGGTAAATACCTCTTTTGCAGTTATGTTCATAGCATTCAATTTTTCAGTATTGATAGCTACTTCGTATTGCTTTAAAAACCCGCCCCAAGTATTTACTTCAACCACACCAGGTATTCCTGAAAGTTGCCGTTTTACTATCCAATCTTGTATGGTGCGTAAATCTTGAGCAGTATAATTGGCTTTAAATTCTGGCTTAACATCAAGTATGTATTGATAAATTTCTCCTAATCCTGTAGTTATTGGACCCATTGTGGGAGTTCCAAAATTTTCAGGAATTTTATCGGCTGCCAATTTAATTTTTTCAGCAATAAGCTGCCTAGGTAAATAGGTACCCATATCATCATTAAAAACTATTGTAACTACCGATAAACCAAATTTTGAAATAGAGCGAATTTCTTCAACACCAGGTAAATTTGCCATTTCTAATTCTACCGGATAAGTAATAAATTGCTCCATATCTTGAGTAGATAAGTTGCGTGATGTTGTAATTACTTGTACTTGATTATTAGTAACATCTGGTACAGCTCCAATAGGAATTTGTAATAGTGAAAACAATCCGAACCCAATGATGAAAGTTGTGAATAAGAGTATTACAAACTTATTCTTTATACTGAAATTTATAATATAGGAAAGCATTTTTATAAAAATAATTAAGTTAAATCACTTAAAATCAATACAATATGATTGAAAGCGAAAATAGCAGTTACTTATTATAAAAATTTAGGTGGTTGAAAAAACTCTTTTAAGAAAAGGGTAGAAGTGGACGCTTTGTAAAAAAAACGGTGTTTTTTGAATACTGAAAATTCTGGTACTTTAAATTTTTCGTCATACATTCTTATGAGAAAAACAGAAATAGAAGATACTTGTGAAAGTTGTTTAAAGGGTAATTGCTCATGTTCTTCTTTTTCACCTTGATGTTCTTTTTCATGGTTTACTTTTAACTCACCATAATGCTTAGATAAAAACATAACAAAAGAATCGCCATGTTGTTCACTATGAAATTGCATGTGATTAATAAACTCGTCTATTTGTAAAGCATCGCTAATGTTTAGCCCGAAGCTTTGTATTAAAACAACAAATGACAACGATATGGATATTAATTTTTTCAAAAAAAGAACTATGTTTTCCAAAATTACAAAATTATCTTGAATAAACTCAAGTTTATCTCCATAGTATATTTAAAAGACTTAGCATGAGAAGATTATTTAAAAACAAACATTTTTCTTAGTAAAAACGGTTTTCCTTTTTACTCTTTCAGGTCGAATAAATTCTAAACTTTTGTTAAACAAAGCATTACTAAAAAAATAATTTTACCTTTGTATTAGTTATGAACCAAGTATTTCATAAAATAATATCTACATTAATGGCTTTTGTAGTCTTGTTTTCTACAATGTCATTCACTATTAATATGCATTATTGCGGTGGTACTCTAGTAGAAACTGCTATATTTCATAAAGCTAAAGGTTGTGGAATGGAAATGGATAAACCATCTTCTGAAGGCTGTTCAATTACCAAGAAAAATTGTTGTAATGATGAGCAGCTTGTTATAGCTGGTCAAGATGAACTACAACTTACAGTTGACATGATGTCTCTAGAACAGCAAGTTTTTTTAACATCGTTTGTATATACTTATATAAGCCTTTTTGATAGCTTAGATAAAAATTTAAATTACTACCAAGAATACAAACCTCCTCTCGTTACAAGGCAAATATACAAGATTGTCGAGACTTATTTAATTTGATTTATTAAACGTATAGATTCAATTATCCTACAAAACACACTGTAAGGATAATTACCTGTTATAGGTGTTTTTTTAAACAAAGTCTAATAGTTTAATAATCAAATCAATGCTAAATAAAAGCATCAAATTTTTAATAGAAAATAAGCTTGTAGCCGTTTTGCTACTAGTACTTTTTATTGGCTGGGGAACAGTAAATGCCCCTTTTAATTGGGATACGGGGTTTTTACCAACTAACCCTGTGGCTGTAGATGCTATTCCCGATATTGGCGAAAACCAACAAATTGTATTTACAAAATGGGAAGGTCGTTCTCCACAAGATATTGAAGATCAAATTACCTATCCTTTAACAACGTCATTACTGGGTATTCCGGGTGTAAAAACTATTCGTAGCTCATCTATGTTTGGTTTTTCAAGTATCTATATCATTTTTGAAGAAGATATTGAGTTCTACTGGAGCAGAAGCCGTATTCTAGAAAAACTAAACGCATTGCCAAGCGGTCTATTACCTGAAGATGTGAATCCTGCTTTAGGACCAGATGCAACTGGGTTAGGGCAAATATTTTGGTACACTTTAGAGGGTAGAGATACTAAAGGAAACGTTACTGGTGGTTGGGATTTACATGAATTACGAAGTGTTCAAGATTATTATGTTAAGTATGCACTATCTTCTGCAAGTGGTGTATCTGAGGTAGCTTCTATTGGTGGTTATGTTCAAGAGTATCAAGTTGATGTTAATCCAGAATTAATGAGACAATACAATATTGGTTTACATCATATTGTAAAAGCAGTTAAAGAAAGTAATAAAGATATAGGAGCACAAACCTTAGAAATAAATCAAGCAGAATACTTAGTGCGTGGTTTAGGCTATGTAAAATCTATTTCAGATATAGAAAATGCCGTAGTAACTTCAGAAGATTATACATCAATAAAGATAAAGGATATAGCTCAGGTAGCGTTAGGTCCAGCCACTCGCCGAGGTATTTTAGACAAAGAAGGTGCCGAAGTTGTTGGTGGTGTTGTAGTAGCCCGATATGGTGCAAACCCTATGGAGGTTATCAATAATGTTAAAGAAAAAATGAATGAGTTAAGTCCTGGTTTGCCTTCAAAAATGTTAGCAGATGGCAGAACTTCACAAGTTACTATTGTACCTTTTTATGACAGAACAGAACTCATTCAAGAAACCTTAGGTACACTCAATGAAGCTTTAACTTTAGAAATACTTATAACCATTTTGGTCATTATCATAATGGTATTTAATTTAAGAGCTTCGGTATTAATATCTGGTTTACTACCTGTTGCTGTTTTAATGGTATTTATTGCCATGAAACTCTTTCATGTAGATGCCAATATTGTGGCTTTATCGGGTATTGCAATTGCTATTGGTACAATGGTAGATGTTGGTGTTATTCTTTCAGAAAACATCATTAGGCATTTAGAAGAAAATGATAATAAACTAGCAATAAACAAGGTTGTTTATAATGCCACTACAGAAGTCTCTGGTGCAATTATAACTGCCGTAATGACTACCGTAATTAGTTTTATTCCTGTATTTACAATGATAGGTGCAGAAGGAAAACTTTTTAGACCATTGGCATTTACTAAAACCTTTGCATTAATAGCTTCAATAGTAGTAGCACTATTTTTAATTCCTCCTTTTGCTGCCTTTTTATTTAAAAAGAAAAGCATTCAAAAGAGGTTTAAATATGTTTTAAATACGCTTTTAATTGTTTTAGGTCTAGTGTCTTTAATTTATGGATACTGGTTAGGTTTATTAATTATAGCATTTGGAATTACAGCAATTTTGAGTATTCAAAATAAAATAAGTAATAAGCGAGCTAATTTAATAAATATAATTATTTCTGCAACCGCTATTGTTTTTTTACTAGCCGAATATTGGCGACCCTTAGGTGTTAACAAAAGTATTTTTTGGAATCTTATTTTTGTAGCTGTCATTTGTTTTGGTCTATTAGGATTTTTTACTCTTTTTAGGAGTTATTATACACGCATTTTAAAATGGTGTTTACATAACAAACTCGTATTCTTATCAATACCAACACTAATTGTAATTGCCGGTTTTTTTATTATGAAAAATACCGGAAAAGAATTTATGCCATCACTAAACGAAGGCTCTTTTCTCTTAATGCCAACCTCTATGCCACACTCTGGCGTTGAAGAAAACAAACGTGTTTTACAGCAACTAGATATGGCGGTAGCTAGTATTCCAGAAATAGAAATGGTTGTTGGCAAAGCTGGTAGAGCAGAATCTGCTTTAGACCCAGCTCCTTTATCAATGTATGAAAATATTATTCAATACAAACCCGAATATATACTAAATGAACATGGCGAACGCCAGCGTTTTAAAGTAGATGATAACGGTGCTTATATTTTACAAGATGGAAAGACATTACAAGCAGATCAGTATGAAGCTTGGCAATCTATTGATGCTAAAAAACAGCTTATACCAGACAAAAATGGCGCATTTTATCGCAATTGGCGAGCCACAATACAATCACCAAATGACATTTGGAATGAAATAGTGAAAGTAACCAAACTACCTGGTGTAACTTCTGCACCAAAATTACAACCTATTGAAACCCGATTGGTAATGCTACAAACAGGAATGCGTGCTCCTATGGGAATAAAAGTAAAGGGACAAGATTTAAAACAAATTGAAGCTTTTGGTATAGCTTTAGAAGACATACTTAAACAAGCTGAAGGCGTTAAAAAGGAAGCTGTTTTTGCAGATAGAATTGTAGGTAAACCATATCTATTAATTGATATTAACAGAGAAAAAATAGCACGATATGGCGTAACAATAGAAGCAGTACAAAATGTATTAAAAATAGCTGTTGGCGGTATGGTACTCACACAAACTGTAGAAGGTAGAGAGCGGTATGGTGTTCGTGTTCGTTACCCAAGAGAATTACGTGCTACCCCAACAGACTTAGAGCAAATTTATGTGCCTGTTGAAAAAGGAAACCCTATACCATTGAGTGAATTAGTAACTATTCATTACGAGCAAGGACCACAAGTAATTAAAAGTGAAGATACTTTTTTAGTGGGATATGTATTATTTGATAAAATAGATGGTTTTGCAGAAGTTAATGTGGTTGAAAACGCACAAAAACGCATTCAAGAAAAAATTAATAGCGGAGAATTAGTAATTCCTAAAGGTATTAATTATAAGTTTACAGGAACTTATGAAAATCAATTGAGAGCAGAAAAAACGCTTTCTGTAGTAGTACCATTAGCTTTAATAATTATCTTTTTAATACTCTATTTTCAATTTCGTTCTGTTGGCACATCACTAATGGTATTTACAGGAATTGCTGTGGCTTTTGCAGGAGGTTTTGTAATGATATGGCTATATGGTCAAGATTGGTTTTTAAACTTTAATTTCTTTGG
>JALRJA010000426.1 GCA_023255235.1 Flaviramulus sp. | reverse complement strand
ATTGGATGCACCAACGCTGAGATTGCGGCATTTTATGATGTGCTACAGGACAGCCTACAGCGCAATTTTGCCTCAGAACTCGCAAAAGGTCGACAGTATATAAAAACACGCCTGCGAATGAACATGTTCAAGGCTGCGGATAACCTAAATCCAGCCATACTGATATTTCTTTCCAAAAACATACTGGGCATGACAGACCAACCCATGGCGGGCGAAGCAAATGCTCCTTTACCATGGCGTGAAGCTGAAGACTCTAGAGACTCAATGGAGATAGATGAATATGACGAATCAGAAAATAGTAGAACTGAGTGAACCTGTGTTGCTCAAACCCTCCCAAGTCAAACCAGACCATGATGATGAGTGGATGTATAGTCTTGAGCATGACCGAACACCACTGGCTGATTGTGTGGTGCTGAGAGTGAGCGATTATCTAGACCAACACTAACACAAGGAAAAAAAGTATTTAAAATAGTATAAATAATTACCTTTGAATTGTTAAAAACAACTCTTTTTTTAACTTATAACGATGCGAAAACTTAAATTAATTTGGGATTTTTTTGGACCTCATGCTAACAAAACAGCACAACATCATGCAATTCATTTGGAAGACTATGTAAAACTAGAAAAACTAACTGTACATTCAACAGGCTATCAAACTTACAGTGACTCACATAGTATTGCTTTTTTAGTTATTGATGAAAACCTAATGATACCCATTAGAGATACCTTAAAACCAAATCGTGGTGAGGTGTTTTTGTAAAATTTATCACCTTATAGTTAAGTTATGTTGCTTTTTTGTTTTTTAATAATATAGGTGTAAACCCACATAAGAGAAAATGTTGGTATAACATCTGTGCCAGGTATAGCTTCTTCAATTAAAGCTATTATTCCGGCTACTTTACCAGGTATTCCCTTATACATTTTGGTCATTAAATAACCCGATAATGGTGCCCAAATAATATCTATAAAAGGCACAAATCCTATAGCATCAAAAAGAATACTTAGTAATAGCTTCTTATATTTATCTAAATTTTCTAAGTTCATAGTTTAGTTACTTGATAATAAGTGTTTTTTTAGTTAAAAAATACCCTCAAATACATCTTGTATTTATAAACTAAATATACATAAAATGTAACACAATTTAGATATTGTGCATTACTAAAAAAGGAATATCAATTTTAAATGCCAATGTTTCTACAGAATGTCTTGTAAATAATCTATTAAAAAAAGACTGTTTTCTGCTTAGCATGGCAATCATTTGCACATTATTATCAATTACATAGTTATGAATGGCGTTGTAATTAGTTTCATTGTTAAGAGCAATACTACTAAAACTGGTTTGTTTGAAGTGTTTATTAAAAAAAGCAATTGTATTTTCACGCTTTTCTTCAAAGTTATAATCTTCTATAATATGTAGAATTTTTAGTTTTGAATTGAATAAAGAAACCAAATATTGCAAGGGTTTTAATTGCTTGATAAAATAAGTAGATTTAAAGCTACTTGTAAAAGTAATTGTATATAACTGTTTAAACTTACAGCCCGAAGGTATAGCTAAAACCGGCACATCACATCGTTGCATAACATGTACGGTATTACTACCAAAAAGCACTTTTTCTAATCCTGTAGCACCTTTAGTTCCCATAATTATTAAATCTATTGAGTGCCTTTTTGAGGTTTGATTAAGAGCGTCTATAAAATTGTCATAATCAACTATAGAATAAAATTTATGCGTTTTGTTTTTACTTGACTTTTTTACCTGTGATATAATATTGGTTATTGATTTTTTTGCTGTATCAACCAAGGTGTTATAAATAGTTGCCGATGATGAAACACCTATTAAATCATCAGTTATAAACGAAGATGCTTTTAGTATATTTATAATATAAAAATGGCAGGTAGTATGCTCAAATAAATTAACTGCATAATTGATTGCATTAATTGAATTCTTAGAAAAATCTGTGGGTAATAAAATATTTTTCATTTGTTCAAGTTTTATTGTTTTAAAGTTCAAACACATTATGCTATTGAACA
The DNA here is from genome assembly GCA_023255235.1 of Flaviramulus sp. GTDB lineage: Bacteria > Bacteroidota > Bacteroidia > Flavobacteriales > Flavobacteriaceae > JALRJA01. Next base: position 1,171 of record JALRJA010000426.1, on the reverse strand, counting down.
TTTGAGGTTTTATATAGAATTAATACCGTTATTTTTTATCTAGTAACAAACTTAATGATAAAAATTATCTATAAATTTGAGTTCGTTAATAACTTGGTGTTTTTAAGATTTATTATGAACTACATTTTTTGTTTTAAATATAGTTTGGCTTTATAGCTAATAAAATGACAAATGTCATGTAATTAAAAAGACCATATTTTGAAGAAAATAAAGAGATTACCATATAATACTTTGGCACAATACGTGCTAAACAGAACAGTATAACCTATAAAATAATAATATGCTACGCTTATCTTTTTTATTTATATTTTTCATATCTATAGCAGTTAACTCACAGAATAACAGTGTTGCTGCAGGCGAAAAATTAGTGTTTACCGCTTCCTATAATATGTCTGGAATTTTAAATGACTTAGCTCAAGTTGTTATGGAAACCAGTGAGGTAAAAACATCAAAAGCCACACTTTTAAGACTAAAATGCACCGCTACAACCTACAGTAAATGGGATCATTTTTTTAAAATTAGAGATTTATATGAAAGCTATGTAAACCCAAAAAACTTAACGCCCTATCTATATAATAGAGATATCAATGAAGGTAGTTACTACAAAAACATGAAATACACCTTTAGTCATAAAACCAATACGGTTAAAACTGTTCAAAAAAAGAAACGCAATCAAGTTGAAAATAAAACAGTAAGTATTAATTCTGGAACTAAAGATATTGTTTCTGCTTTATATTACATGAGGTTGTTTGATTATGAAAGTATGGGTGTAGGAACAAGTAAAACCATAACTATTATATTTGACAGAAAAGAATTTAAAGGAAAAATTACGTTTTTAGGAAAAGAAACTATATCTACAGCAATTGGAAAAAAAGAGTGTTATAAATTAACAATTGGTTCAAGTGAAAGTCATGTGCTGCAAGGAAATAACACTAATTTCTTGTGGCTTACTGCAGATGCTAATAAAATTCCTGTTTATGGAAAGTTTAAAATTCCTGTAGGTAATGGCGAGTTAAAGATAAAATCTGCATCTGGTTTAAAGAATTAAATAATTTAAAAAATGAAAAAAATAGTTACACTTTTAGCACTAATATCTGTTATTATTGCTATAATTTTTTCCGTATTACCAATTTCAAATCTAGCTGTTTTTCCAGCTATAGCAGCACTTATA
>JALRJA010000424.1 GCA_023255235.1 Flaviramulus sp. | reverse complement strand
CCAATCTTAGAATTAAAAAAAGCATTAAAAGAAAATAATATAGAAGTAAGATTATGACTTTAAAATATGATTCAAACGGACTTATACCGGCTATAATTCAAGATGCCACAACCAAAAATGTGTTGATGTTGGGCTACATGAATGCAGAAGCTTATAATAAAACTATTGAAACCAAACTAGTAACGTTTTACAGTAGAAGTAAACAGCGTTTATGGACAAAAGGCGAGGAGAGTGGTCATTTTTTAAATTTGGTTACTATCAAAGAAGATTGCGATAACGACACACTACTTATTCAAGTTAACCCTATTGGTGCAACATGCCACAACGGTACAGATAGTTGTTGGGGAGAAACCAATAACTCAAACTTTGGCTTTTTATCAACCTTAGAACAGGTTATTTCAGAACGCATAAAAAACAAAGAAGTTAGTAAATCGTATGTGGCTAATTTATTTTCAAAAGGAATTAATAAAATTGCTCAAAAAGTAGGCGAGGAGGCTGTAGAAACCGTAATTGAAGCATTAAACACTAATGATGATATGTTTCTTTATGAATCGGCAGATTTAATGTTTCATTATTTAATGCTATTACAAGCAAAAGGCTTTACTTTAAATGATATTGAAAAAGAACTTCAAAAAAGACACAAATAACAAAACCTACCAAGTTTTAAAAACTTTAGTAGGTTGTTATTAAAGTTGTTTTTTATGTTTTAAGAGAGCCACTTTTTTGAAAGTGTCTTTTTTGAAAACCAAACTAAAAATAAAGCAAAAACAATAATGCTTATAGTCATTCCTATATTATCTGCATGACCTTGAATTAAAATATAACCCATTTGAATAATAACAGCAATAAGAGATAAAACTAAAAGCAAATACGCCCATTTTTTTCTCAGTAAAAGACCTAAACTGCCTAATGCACCAGCAAAAACAGCTATGGCAAAAGCAGCAGTTAACCATGCAGGAAAATTAGAAACAATCTCAAATTGGTCGTCTGTTAAACCAGCACGCCATCGCTCTGTTTTATAAGCTTGACCTAAGTATTGGTCAACTCCCATTGCGTTCCAAATAAGTGCAAAGCCACTTATAATCCAAAACCAAACAGGTGGTTTAGTTGTTAATTGGTTTGTCATAATTTTATATTTTTAGTGATTAAATAACTATACAAGTTACAATTTTTTTTGTTACAATTAATAAATAACTTAGATTACAGCTCATTTTAAATTTAAAAATGTACAAATATTATTACCTTATAACAATTCAGTATTTAGGATATAGGTTTCATGGTTGGCAAAAACAACCCGATGTAAAAACACTACACTTAATGGTTGATAGAACCTTAAATTTTATATTACAAGGTAAGGCTTTTAAAAGTTTGAGTTCAGGAAGAACAGATGCTATGGTATCAGCTGAAAAAGCAGCTTTTGAATTATTTTTAGACGAACCTATTGAAAATTTTGAAGCGTTTTTAAATCTTTTCAATCATAATTTACCTCAAGATATTAGAGCTTTAAAAATAGAAGAGGTTAACAAATCATTCAATATTATAAATAACCCAAAAACCAAAGAATATCTTTATCTTTTTACCTTTGGAGAAAAATGCCATCCGTTTTGTGCACCAATAATGACTACCATTCTTGATGATTTAGATATAGAACTCATGAAACAAGGTGCCAAGTTGTTTGAAGGACAACATTACATAAAGTCATATTGCTATAAACCAACAAATAATGGAATTTATACACGAGATATTTTACTTTGTGAATTGGTTGAAAACACTATTTATAAGGCTAATTTTTTTCCAAAAAAATCATATCTATTAAGAGTAAAAGGTAAGGGTTTTATGCGAAATCAAATACGCTTAATGATGGGAACTTTAATAGATTTAGGAAAAGGAAAATTAACGCTTCAAGATATTAAAAACAGCCTTCTACCTGAAAATTATACTAAGTTTGAATACATAGCACCAGCATCAGGTTTAATATTATATAATATTGAATTTGAATAAAGAATCGTTTTTTTGTAATTTATAATTTTATAGAATCAAATTAAACAAATCCATGAGTTCACAAACACTTAAAGAAGCTTTAGAGTTTTTAAAAAAACTTGAAAACAATAATAACCGAGATTGGTTTAATAACAATAAAACCGAATTTAAAATCATTGAAAAAAACACCAAAGCCTACTATAACAAGGTTTTAGAAAACCTAAACACCCATGATAGTATAGATAAACTAAAACTTTTTAGAATTTATAGAGACGTTCGTTTTTCTAAAAATAAATTGCCTTACAAAACGCATTTTGGCGGTGCTTTTCACAGAACAAAACCCAAATTAAGAGGCGGTTATTATCTACACATACAGCCAAATAATGAAAGTTTTATAGCAACAGGGTTTTGGGAACCGAATGCTTCAGACTTAATGCGAATAAGAAAAGAATTTGAAATTGATGATTCTGAAATAAGAGAAATTATAAACAATAAAAAACTAAAAACAACATGGGGTGGTTTTGTAGGCGATGAAGTTAAAACTGCTCCAAAAGGATTTAGCAAAGACCACAAGGCTATTGATTTAATAAAGAAAAAACAATATATTTTTGTCAAGAAATTTACAGATGAAACTGTTTTAGACGGCGATTTTTTAAACACTATTAACAACGCTTTTAAAACAATTAGACCCTATTTTGATTATATGAGCTCTGTTTTAACTACAGATTTAAACGGCGTATCGCTCATAGATTAAATAGCTGCCAAAAGTTCTGGCTTATCAAAAAGCTGCATATGGCTTAACAAGCGGTCTTTTACAATAGCCATCATACGCTTGTTTAAAGCCGATGAGTTTTGAGTGTAAATAGAATACTCTTCAATAGTAAAAACACCTATAATCATGCCTTTTAACGAGTTGCGAAACTTCATGTCTTTATGAATAGCATTTTCAATATAATCAACTCGTTTTTCTGATGTTAAATTATAATAAACCGATTTGTGTTTCTTTATATAATTTTTAAAAGCTTCTATAATTAAATCATTTTGAAGCACAATAACAGGTCGTAAAACCAAATTTTGAAAACGCTCTTCAGCACTCATGGTATCGTTTAAAGTAGCAGATAAAAAATCGGGTCTTATATACTTTAAATGGGAGTCTCTGTCGTTCATGATAAATAATTTTGATAAAAATAGAGATATTTAGTTCTTTAGCGAGCCAAACAATTTATAATTATTAACTACCTTATCAACATTAATTTTTTTACCTTTAAATTAAAAACATGAAATTTGGAAGTGTAGAAGTACCTGAACATATAGATTTTACTTTCCCTAATACTCATCCTGATACAGTATCTGTTCTTAGCACTTATAAAAATGATAAAAAGTCAACCATTTTTGTTGGTTGTGCAAAATGGAATAAAACAGATTTAAAAGGGTTTTATCCTAAAGGAACAAAAGATGAGTTAACATACTATGCAAGTCAGTTTAACTCAATAGAACTAAACGCTACATTTTACAGAATGTTTTCAGCTAATCAATTCACAACTTGGTATAATAAAACACCCGAAGGATTTCGGTTTTATCCAAAAATATATCAAGAAATAAGTCATTGGAAACGTTTAAAAGAGACGCAAAGAGTTATTGATGAGTATCTGTTTAATGTATCGCATTTAAAAGAAAAACTAGGCACTATTTTTTTACAAATGCATGATAATTTTTCTCCTAAAGATTTTGATAGTCTAATTCATTTTGTAGAAAAATGGCCTAAAAAATTTCCATTGGCTATAGAGTTAAGGCATTCTAACTGGTATAATAATAACACAATTGCGACGCAGTTATTTGAGTTTTTTGAAGACAATAATATTACCAATATTATTGTAGATACAGCAGGAAGAAGAGATATTATGCATATGCGTTTAACTAATGCAAGTGCTTTTGTGAGGTATGTTGGTTGCAATCATATAAGTGATTATAAACGCTTAGATGATTGGGTTGAATGCTTAAAATTATGGATTGAGCAAGGTCTAAAAGAAATCCATTTTTTTATTCATCAAAATATAGAAAAAGAATCGCCTTTACTATCAGCTTATTTTATTAAAAAGCTTAATTTTGAATTAGGATGCGCATTAACTATACCAAATAACAATTAATGCTCTTTATTTAACGAGCAAACTATATTTTATAATTACAAACAAATTTATGCTTCTATTGAATAAAATTCAATTTATATAGTATCTTTTGGCAATTTTATAAAAATTCAACAACAAAGATGTATAAAGTTTTAAATAACTGTAATAAACTATAAATTTGTTTCCCTTTAGCAAATCCGAAATAAAAATCAATTTAAAGGAGAAGCAAAATAATATTAAATGTCATTTTTTATGAGTAAAACATTGTTTGATAAAGTATGGGATTCTCATGTAGTGAGAAAGATAGAAGGCGGACCCGATGTATTTTTTATAGACCGCCATTTTATTCACGAAGTAACCAGTCCTGTTGCTTTTTTAGGACTAAAAAACAGAGGCTTAAAAGTGTTGTTTCCAGAACGCACTTTTGCTACAGCAGACCATAATACACCAACTATAAATCAGCATTTACCGGTTGAAGACCCTTTATCTGCAAATCAATTAAAAGCTTTAGAAGATAATTCTAAACAACACGGCATTAGCCATTGGGGTTTAGGGCACAAAAAAAACGGAATTGTGCATGTGGTAGGTCCTGAAAACGGTATTACATTTCCTGGAGCTACTATAGTTTGTGGTGATTCTCACACATCAACTCACGGTGCATTTGGTGCAATTGCGTTTGGTATTGGTACATCTGAAGTTGAAATGGTACTTTCTACGCAATGTATTATGCAACCAAAGCCTAAAAAAATGCGTATTAACGTTAATGGGCAATTAAGCAAAGGTGTTACACCAAAAGATGTTGCGTTATTTATCATTTCACAATTATCAACATCGGGTGCTACAGGCTATTTTGTTGAATATACCGGCGATGTATTTGAAAACATGACTATGGAAGGCCGTATGACTGTATGTAACCTATCTATTGAAATGGGTGCTCGTGGTGGTATGATTGCTCCAGACCAAACAACTTATGCCTATTTAAAAAACAAACCATTATCACCAAAAGGTGATGATTGGGATAAAGCGGTAGCTTACTGGAAAACCCTTAAAACAGAACCAGATGCTACTTTTGATAAAGAATTTAATTTTGATGCTGGTGCTATTGAACCTATGATAACCTACGGAACAAACCCAGGTATGGGCATGGGTATATCAAAACACATACCTAAGGCTGAAACTGTAGAAGGAGGCGTTGCTACCTATAAAAAATCATTAGATTATATGGGCTACAATGAAAACGAATCTATGATTGGTAAAAAAGTAGATTATGTGTTTTTAGGTAGTTGTACCAATGGAAGAATTGAAGATTTTAGAGCTTTTGCCTCAATAGTAAAAGGAAAGAAAAAAGCCCATAACATAACCGCTTGGTTAGTTCCGGGTTCTCATGAAGTAGAAGCTAAAATTAAAGAAGAAAATAAAACTATTGTAAAACCTAAGTTTATATCCCCTGCATAATGAGC
>JALRJA010000398.1 GCA_023255235.1 Flaviramulus sp. | reverse complement strand
ACGCTTACCAGGTGCTTTGTTTGTTGTTGATATAAAACGTGAGCACATCGCAATTAAAGAAGCTCAAAAATTAAACATTCCTATTTTTGCAATGGTTGATACCAACTCAGACCCACGTCAAGTTGATTATGTAATACCTGCAAACGACGATGCTTCTAAATCAATTGATAAAATTTTATCTCACGTTGCAGCAGCTATCGCAGAAGGTTTAGCTGAACGTAAAGCCGAAAAAGAAACATCTGAAAAAGATGATGCTCCAAAAGCTAAAAAAACAGCTAAAAAAGCAGTAACATCTGAAGAAGAAGAATAAATAACATTAACAACATATTAAAAAAGACGTTCAATTCTTTTTTTAAAATATAATTAATTATGAGTACTACAGTAAAAATTACAGCAGCTGAAGTAAATAAATTAAGACAAGCAACAGGTGCAGGTATGATGGACTGCAAAAAAGCTTTAGTAGAAGCTGAAGGTAATTTTGATAAAGCTATAGAAGTTTTACGCAAAAAAGGACAAAAAGTAGCAGAAAAAAGAGCCGATAGAGACTCATCTGAAGGTGCTGCTGTTGCAAAAATAAACGCCAACCAAACCGAAGGTGTTGCAATTGTTTTAGGCTGTGAAACCGATTTTGTTGGTAAAAATGAAAACTTTGTTGCCTTAGCTAACGATTTAGCAGATTTAGCTTTAAACTACGATACAAAAGAAGCCTTTTTAGCCGCCAATTTTGGAGGCATGACTGTTGCCGATAAATTAACCGAACAAACCGGCGTTATTGGTGAAAAACTAGACATAACTGCTTTTGAAAAATTAAAAGCACCCTATGTTGGTTCTTATGTTCACATTAACAAAATTGCCGCTTTAGTAGGATTATCTGAAAACGTTAATAATGCCGAAACTTTAGTTAAAGATGTAGCAATGCAAGTAGCCTCAATGGGTGCTACTACATTATCTTATAAAGATTTTGACCCTGCCTTTGTAGCATCAGAAACTGAAGCTAGAATTGCCGTAATTGAAAAAGAAAATATTGAATTAGGGCGTTTAGGCAAAACACTAAAAAACGTACCTAGCTATATCTCTATGGCACAATTAACGCCCGAGGTTATAGCTAAGGCTGAAGAATCGGCAAAAGCCGAATTAAAAGCCGAAGGTAAACCAGAACAAATTTGGGATAGAATTCTACCTGGTAAAATGGACCGTTTTATTTCTGATAATACAACCTTAGACCAAGAAAAATGTTTACTAGATCAAACCTTTATAAAAGACGATAAAATAAATGTGGCAAAATATGTAGCATCTTATGGCGCTGTTCAAATTGAAGGTTTTAAACGTGTTTCAGTAGGATAAAAACCGTTTTCTTTCACTAAAAAAACACAAACCACTACTTCAAAAAAGACGTAGTGGTTTTTTTATATAAAAAATCTACATTAGCAAATTAAGATATTGTTTATATTTGTTAAACTTTCAAATTTAACAATGAAATACAAAAGAATACTCCTTAAACTATCGGGCGAAGCACTAATGGGCGATCGCCAATATGGTATAGACCCCGAACGTTTAGCCGAATATGCTCAAGATATAAAAGCAATTACCACCAAAGGTGTAGAAGTTGCCATTGTTATAGGCGGTGGCAATATTTTTAGAGGTGTTGCAGGTGCTAGCAAAGGCATGGACAGAGTTCAAGGTGACCACATGGGTATGCTAGCCACAGTTATTAATGGGCTAGCTCTACAAGGTGCTTTAGAAGACACTGGTATTCCTACCAGATTACAATCGGCCATTAAAATTAACGAAGTTGCAGAACCTTTTATAAGAAGAAGAGCCATGAGACACCTTGAAAAAGGGCGTGTAGTAATTTTTGGTGGCGGAACAGGAAACCCCTACTTTACAACAGATTCTGCCGCCGTTTTACGTGCCATAGAAATTGAAGCCGATGTTATTTTAAAAGGCACCCGAGTTGATGGCATTTATAATACCGATCCAGAAAAAGATACCAAAGCAATTAAATTTAATTTTATTTCTTTTGATGAAGTTTTAAGAAAAGGATTAAAGGTAATGGATACCACCGCTTTTACACTTAGCCAAGAAAATGAATTGCCAATTATAGTTTTTGACATGAACAAAAAAGGCAATTTACTTAAAGTCGTTTCTGGAGAAAAAGTAGGTACAGAAGTTAATATTTAATCATTTTACATAATTTTTGAAATTTCTATTCTCTAAAACCCTAAGCTATGAATGAAGAGATACAATTTATACTAGACACCACAAAAGAAGCCATGGATAATGCTATTAAGCATTTAGAAAAACAGTTTGTAAATATACGAGCAGGTAAGGCTAGCCCTGCCATGCTTGGTAGTGTTATGGTTGATTATTATGGTACTCAAACCCCGTTAAATCAAGTAGCCAATGTTAATACCCCAGACGGTAGAACTATTACTGTTCAGCCTTGGGAAAAAAGTATGCTACAAGAAATTGAACGTGGGATTGCTTATGCCAATTTAGGATTTAACCCTATGAATAATGGGGAAACTATTATTATCAACGTGCCGCCTTTAACTGAAGAACGAAGACGTGATTTGGCTAAACAAGCTAAAGCCGAAGCCGAAGATGCCAAAATAAGTATTAGAACGGCTCGTAAAGATGCTAATAACGAGGTTAAAAAAAATGATGCCGTTTCTGAAGATTTAAAAAAGAATGCCGAAATAGACGTGCAACAAATGACCGATAAATACGTAAAAAAAGTTGATGAGCTTTTTGACAATAAAGAAAAAGAAATCATGACGGTATAACTTTCATTTTGTATCGTTATTTAAAATAACCCGTTTTATAAACACCTACTTAACTTGCATAGTTAGTTTACTTAATGTGTAAATATTTTGTCTCCCTCCTGTTTATACTTGGTGCAACTTTTGTGCAGGGTCAACCCATACCAAAAGAACCAACCGATTCTATAAACAAAAAAGCCTTTTTAAAACAATTAGGCAATGGTTTTTTACCTACTAAGTATTTTAATTTTGATTTACGGTATTTAATAAAATTCAATCAATACGAAGGTATTAGAACTGGAATTGGTGGTGAAACCAACAAGCAATTTTCTGAAAAATACCGTATTAACAGTTATTTAGTTTATGGGTTTAGAGACCACCGTTTTAAATACAGTATGGGTGGTGGTTTTAGGCTAGCTAAAAAAACAAATACTTGGTTAAACATATCATACACAGATGATTTGCAAGAAACCGGAAGCACTAAATTTTTAACCGATAAACGTTTTTTTCAGTTTTTTGAACCGCGTTTATTAAATATTGATTTGTTTCACAAACACATAACAAAAGCGGTTAATTTACAACATGAAGTAGCATCAAATTTATTGTCAGAACTAGAATTTTCAGTTAGTAAAATAGACCCTACCTATGCTTATAATTTTAATCTTAACGGCAGTATATTCAAAAATTTTAACCTATCTACTACAAAAATAGCTTTACAATGGAGTCCTTTTAATACTATTAATCCTTCAGAAAACAAAGCCATAGAAACTAAAGAGACGTATCCAAAATTCACTCTTCAATACACAAAAAGCTTTAAAGACGTTGTAAACGGAAGTTTTAATTTTTCAAAATTAGACTTTAGAACCATTTACAAAATTGGAAATGACAAAGATGCTTTTTCTGAAATTATACTGGTTTCTGGATTAGCAAAAGGAGAACTGCCTTTAACACATTTGTATCACGCCTATCCAAACAATATTAGAAAAGAAACTATTTTACAACGATTTTCTGTTGCTGGATTAAACAGCTTTGAAACCATGTATTTCAATGAGTTTTTTTCAGATAAATTTGCCACCATTCAACTTAAACATGTTTTAAAACCTTTTAATGTCTCAGAACATTACAAACCGCAACTGGTACTTATTACTAGTTATGCACTTGGTGATTTAAAAACCCCAGAAAGGCATCAAAACATTAGCATGAATACACTAAAAAAGGGCTATACCGAGTCTGGTTTTGAAATTAATAAATTGCTCTTTGGTTTTGGTTTAAGCTTTACGTATAGGTATGGTGCTTATCATTTACCTGAATTTAGTGATAATGTGGCTTTTAAATTTACATTTAACGTCTCTTTATAAAGGGAATATATGTGTTTTTTCTACCTTTGCAGTCATTTTTAAATAAAGCATGTTTAAACTTTTTACAAACACCTTTTGGGATGTTATAGCAAGATTAATTCTACGTAACAAAATAATTATTCTTGTGGGTATTATTATAGCTACCTTTTTGCTTAGTCAGAAATGGGATAATATGCGGTTTACTTATACCGAAGCCAATTTATTACCAGATGACCATGAGGTAAATGTAACATATAACACCTTTTTAAAAACTTTTGGTGAAGAGGGCAATTTAATTGTTTTAGGTGTAAAAGATAGTAGCTTATTTACTGTTAAAAATTTAAATGCCTGGAATAAGTTATCTAATAGCTTTAAAAATAACCCTGCTGTAGAAACGGTTGTCTCTATAAAAGACCTACAAAAACTAATTAAAGACACAGAAAACGAAAAGTTTCAATTAGAACCGTTTATAAAAGACTCTATTTCTTCAATAAATCAAATTGACAGTTTACAAAACCAGCTGTTTAAACAATATCCTTTTTATGATAATTTTTTGTTTAATAAGCAAACCAAAACCATACGAACAGCAATCTATTTAAAAAAAGACATTGTTAATACTTCTGCAAGAAAAGACTTTGTAATAAATACCCTGTTACCCATTGTAAATACCTTTGAAAACACTCATAATTTAGATGTAAGAATATCTGGAATGCCTTATATTAGAACTCTAAATTCTCAAAATATTATTGATGAAATTGGGCAGTTTATTATAGCTGCCTTATTGGTAACATCGCTTATTTTTTTCTTCTTTTTTAGGTCGTTTAGAGCCACTTTTATTTCGCTTATTGTAGTATGCGTTGGGGTTATGTGGACTTTAGGAATTATAGGTATATTAAATTATGAAATTACCGTTTTAACAGCTCTTATACCGCCACTAATAATTGTTATTGGAATTCCAAATTGTATTTTTTTAATTAACAAATACCAACACGAAGTACAGCTACATGGCAATAAAGTAAAATCACTGCAGCGCGTTATTACCAAAATTGGTAACGCAACCCTAATGACCAACGTAACTACTGCTTCGGGTTTTGCTACTTTTATTCTAACAGAAAGTAAACTTTTAAAAGAGTTTGGCGTTGTTGCATCTTTAAGCATTTTAGCTATTTTTATTTTATGCCTACTTATAATTCCTATTATTTATACTTTTTTACCTTACCCTAAAGAGCGTCATTTAGAACACCTAAACAAACGGTGGATTGGTGGTTTTGTAAACTGGATGGAAACCATGGTAAGGCACAAACGAATTGCTATATACATAACTTCGGTTATTTTATTGGCAGCAAGTATTATAGGCATCTATCAAATAACTATTTCTGGTAGTTTAATTGAAGATATGCCTCAAAACTCTGAATTTGTTAATGATATTCGTTTTTTTGAAGATGAATTTAATGGCATCATGCCTCTTGAGTTTATAATTGACACCAAACGCAAAAAAGGCGTTATGAAGCTCTCAACTCTTAAAAGAATGGATGAACTTGAAAGTTTAATTGTTGAAACCCCCGAGTTGTCAAAACCCATATCGGTTGTTGGTTTAGTAAAGTATTCAAAACAGGCTTACTACAACGGCAATCCTAAATTTTATCAATTACCAACATCGCAAGAAAATAGTTTTATACTCTCTTATGCAAAAAACTCAACTTCAAACATCGATTTATTAAAAAACTTTGTAGATAGCACAGGGCAATACGCACGTATTACAACCTTTATGAAAGATATTGGAACTGATAAAATGGAGCGTATTGAAGAAGATATTCAAACAAAAATAGATAAAACCTTTCCTAAAGAACGCTATAATGTAACCATGACGGGGAAAGCATTAGTATTTCAAAAAGGAACAAAATATTTGGTTAAAAACTTAGCCATATCATTATCTCTAGCTATATTTTTAATTGCTCTATTTATGGCATATATGTTTAGGTCTGGACGCATGATACTTATATCTCTTATACCAAACCTACTGCCATTGCTCGTTACAGCAGGATTAATGGGGTATTTAGGCGTGCCTATAAAACCGTCAACTATTTTGGTATTTAGTATTGCATTTGGAATTTCGGTAGATGATACCATTCATTTTTTAGCAAAATACAGGCAAGAACTACAAGCAAACCATTGGAAAATTAAAGTATCTGTTTACGGTGCTTTACGTGAAACGGGGGTTAGTATGTTTTATACATCTATTGTCTTGTTTTTTGGGTTTTCAGTATTTACCATTTCAAGTTTTGGCGGCACAGTGGCATTGGGTGCTTTGGTTTCTGCAACCTTATTGTTTGCCATGTTGTCAAACTTGCTTTTGTTACCATCATTATTACTTTCATTAGAACGCAGTATAGCCAACAAAGAA
>JALRJA010000378.1 GCA_023255235.1 Flaviramulus sp. | reverse complement strand
AATACCACACAAATAAATCTTCTCAATCAAAAAAGCATCCGAAGTTCTAAAAACTGAACCAATATTATGCAAACTTCGAATATCGTCTAAGATTACAATGATAGGTGTTTTTTGAGCTTCTTTAAACTCGTCGATGTTTTTGCGTTCTAATTCTGCGTTGGCTAATTTTCTCATGTAGCAAAAATAAGGGAAATGTGGCAATTAGGCAATTTGTCAATGTTACATTTTAAACATATAACTCATTTAAGATTATAAAGGTCTTTTGGTCTTTTCGAAAAACTTAACTTCTTTGGGTTAAAATTTTAGATTTTAGTCTTGCTACTTAATTCTTTTATCTTAATACTTTATTTTCTTACCTTCGCAATCATACTTAAAATTTTAAATTGTGGCTAAGAAATCTGCAGCAACTCCCGATAAAACACCAAAGGAAACGCCTTTAATGAAACAATACAACGAGATAAAAAACAAATATCCCGATGCGTGTTTGTTGTTTCGTGTGGGCGATTTTTATGAAACCTTTGGAGAAGATGCTGTTAAAGCTGCTGGTATTTTAGGTATTATTTTAACCAAACGAGGTGCAGGGAGCGAAAGTGAAACCGAGCTTGCTGGTTTTCCGCACCACTCTTTAAACACCTATTTGCCAAAGCTTGTAAAAGCGGGAGAACGCGTTGCTATTTGTGACCAACTTGAAGACCCAAAACTAACTAAAACCATTGTAAAAAGAGGTGTTACCGAGTTAGTAACTCCTGGTGTAGCTTTAAATGATGAGGTTCTAGTTTCTAAATCAAATAACTTTTTATGTTCGATATATTTTGATAAAAAAAATATAGGTATTTCATTTTTAGATATTTCAACTGGTGAGTTTTTAACCTCTCAAGGCAACTCAGAATATATAGATAAACTGCTTCAAAATTTCAAACCTAGTGAAGTATTGGTTTCTAAACAAAAACGAGGCTTATTTAACGACACTTTTGGCAATGATTTTCATACATTTTACATGGAAGATTGGGTTTATCAAACAGACTATGCCTATGAAACTTTAATTAAACATTTTAACACCAAAACACTAAAAGGCTTTGGTGTTGAAGACGTTTATGAAGGCATAATAGCATCTGGTTCTATACTTCATTATTTAGGTGAAACCCAACATAATAAACTACAACACATAACGTCTATTTCTAGAATTGCTGAAGATGATTATGTATGGATGGATAAATTCACTATTAAAAATTTAGAGCTCTATAACTCAACAAATAACAATGCTGTAACGCTTATATATGTTATAGATAAAACCATTTCGCCTATGGGCGGACGGTTATTAAAGCGCTGGTTGGCACTGCCATTAAAGAGTATAGAAAAAATTAAACAACGCCACGAAGTAGTTAGCTTTTTAACAAAAGAAAAAACCATTCTTCAAAAAATTCAAAACCACATAAAACACATAGGCGATTTAGAGCGATTAATTTCAAAAATTGCCACAGGAAAAGTTAATCCGCGTGAGGTTATTCAGCTTAAAAATTCTTTAGAAGCCATAGTACCTATTAAGGCTCTAGCAATAAATTGTAAAAATGAATCGCTTCAAATTATTGGTGACACGCTTCAAAATTGTGATGTGGTAAGAGCAAAAATAAAGGAAACTTTAAATGAAGATGCACCAGTAAATGTGTTAAAAGGTAATACCATAGCTACAGGCTTTTCAAAAGAATTAGACGAGTTGAGAGGTTTGTCAAAATCCGGACAAAATTATTTAGATGCCATGCTTGAACGCGAAAGCGAACGCACAGGTATTAGTTCATTAAAAATTGATTCAAACAATGTTTTTGGGTATTATATAGAAGTAAGAAATACACACAAAGAGAAAGTTCCTTCAGATTGGATTCGCAAACAAACACTTGTCAATGCCGAACGTTATATAACAGAAGAACTTAAAGAATATGAAGCTAAAATTTTAGGAGCAGAAGAAAGAATTTCTAATATTGAACAACAATTGTTTCTTGAATTGGTAAGCTGGATGCATCAATACATTAAGGCAGTACAGCAAAATGCTTTTTCAATTGGGCAATTAGACTGTTTATGTGGCTTTGCCCAATTGGCAAATGATAATGCCTACACATACCCTGTTATTGATGAGTCGTTTGATTTAGACATAAAAGAAGGTCGTCACCCAGTAATTGAAAAGCAATTACCCGTTGGTGAAGTCTATATTGCAAATAATGTTTTTTTAGACAGGGTTTCA
>JALRJA010000363.1 GCA_023255235.1 Flaviramulus sp. | reverse complement strand
ATTGGATGTAATATTAACTCTAAATCTTCTATGCTTAAACCGGTTAAATATTGTCTTTTTTTTAATTCGTCACCACTAAATTGAATTATCTCTTTATCCGCAGAAATTTTATTATCTAAATCTATTATTTGTTTATTATATTTTGCCAACCCCAAGGCTCGTCTTCCAAGCCTATGGCAACTACTTTTACATGGTCTTTTTTTAATGTGCCAACGAATGATTTTACCTGTGGAACTTCATCTAAACAATGTGAACAACCACTACTCCAAAATAAAATAACATAATTTTCGGCTACATTAAGCTCACTTAATTTTTTGGTGATTGCTGTTTTGTCTTTTTTTATGTCAAATGAAAAATCTGGCGCTTTGTTTCCTAAAGAAGTATCTAAATATATTAGTAATGTGTTTAAAAGGGTTTGGTCGTTTAAAGAAACTGCTATATCCATTAAGTAATTTTCTGATATGTAATTGGCAACTGGTTCTAGGTTTAAATCTACCATTTGCTGCCATAAATCTAATAGCATAACTCGTTTAATCTTTGGTGAAATGTCCTTTAGTTTTAAACACACTACATCAATATTTTTTTTGTAGTTGGTAATCTCATCTTCAACGTGATTAGACATTCCAAATATGTAGTTAAGGATTTTTTCCTGTAAAAAACTAGAGCTTTGAAGTGTTTGGTTATTAAAATCTACATAATCAAAATAATGCTTTTTTAAGTTATTTGAATATGTTTTTACGTGTTCAACTTTGTTTGGAATATAGGGTTTGTTGGCTTTAATAAATTGTAATGCAATGGTTTGTTTGGCAGCTTTTTCAAAGTTTAACTGGGTTTCTCTTTGAGTTTTAAAAATAGCTTTTAAGGCTGTTGTATCTTTACTTTGACTACCAAAATAATTTCCTATGCTTTGCGTAACCAAAGACATACTGTTGGTATAAGAGGTTAATAATTTATTTTCTAATGATTTGACAAATTTTACACCTGTTTCAGAATTAAACGTGAGTTCTATATCTTCTTTTGCGTTGTAAATAATATCAAAATTATAGTCTTCTTGAGGAATAGCATAAACCAACCTGTAAACGCCTTTAGTAACTGTAGAGTCTAGCTTAAACTCAAAGCTTCCATCTTTTTTTATTTGAGAACTAGAGATGTATTTTGAGAGTGTTGGCGTTACTTTATACAACAAGGCTACATTATAGTTTTCTGGTGGCGAAAACACGCCTTTAATACTATGTTGTGCTAGTAAAATAGTTGGTAGTAATAGAGAGAGAAAAAAGAAGTGTTTCATGAGCAACAATTATTTTTATGCTTATTTATTAAAAACAATAATTAAGCCATAATGGTAAGCAACTTATTAAGAATTTGTTTTACAGAGTTTAAATCATCAAAGGTTAGTATTAACCGAAGCCCATTTCTAGTTTGTTTTTCTTTTATTTTACAACTTTGTGGGTTGGTTTGAACAAACTGTAAGACTTTGGTAAAGGTATCACTTTTATAAAATTTACTTTGTTGATCTTGAATAAAATAGCCTATTAGTTTGCCTTGCTTCATAACCAATTTTTCTAAACCAATTTTTGTAGCTATCCATTTTATTCTAACGCTGTCTAGCAAATCTATCACTTCTTTTGGTAATGCACCAAAACGGTCAACTAAATCTTTTTCAAAAGCTTGTAATTCAAGGTCTGTTTTTAAATTGTTTAGTTGTGTGTATAGGTTTAATCGTTCAGAAATATTGTTTATATAACTATCGGGGAAAAGTAGTTCAAAATCGGTATCAATAGTAATATCTTTTACATAGGTTTTGTTTTCTTGGGTTTGGTTATACAAGTCTTTAAACTCGTTTTCTTTAAGTTCATCAATTGCTTCGTTTAAAATTTTCTGATAGGTATCAAATCCCATGTCGTTAATAAACCCACTTTGCTCGCCGCCTAATAAATCGCCTGCTCCTCTAATTTCTAAATCTTTCATAGCAATATTAAAGCCACTACCTAAGTCTGTAAATTGTTCTAGTGCTGTTATTCGTTTTCTAGCATCATCTGTCATGGCTGCATATTCTGGTGTTATAAAATAACAAAATGCTTTTTTATTACTTCTCCCTACACGACCTCTCATTTGGTGCAAATCACTCAAACCATAATTATTGGCACTATTAATAAAAATAGTATTGGCATTTGGTACATCTAATCCGCTTTCAACAATAGTGGTGCTTACCAAAACATCAAAAGCACCATCCATAAACGCGAGCATAAGTTGCTCTAGTTTTTTGCCTTCCATTTGTCCATGACCAACGCCTATTTTTGCGTCTGGAACTAAGCGTTGTATCATGCCGGCAACTTCTGTAATGTTTTCAATACGGTTATGAATGAAAAATATTTGCCCGCCGCGTTGTATTTCATAGCTTACGGCGTTACGAATAATTTCTTCATTAAAACGAATAACATGGCTTTCAATAGGATACCTGTTTGGTGGTGGTGTAGTTATAACCGATAAGTCTCTGGCAGCCATTAAGCTAAACTGAAGGGTTCTGGGTATTGGTGTAGCTGTTAGTGTTAAAACATCTACATTTTCTTTAATGGTTTTTAGTTTATCTTTTACGGCGACCCCAAATTTTTGTTCTTCATCAACAATTAACAATCCTAAGTCTTTAAATTTAACGGTTTTATTAACTAATTGGTGAGTGCCAATAATAATATCTATGCTTCCGTTTTGTAACCCTTCTAGTATGTTTCGTTTTTCTTTAGCCGTTCTAAATCTGTTTAAATAATCTACTGTAACAGGAAATTCTTTTAAACGGTCTTTAAATGTTCTAGAATGTTGGTAAGCCAAAATAGTTGTTGGTACTAAAACCGCTACTTGTTTGCCATTATCTACGGCTTTAAAAGCAGCCCGTATTGCAACTTCGGTTTTACCAAAACCAACATCACCACATACCAATCTATCCATAGGGAGTTCACTTTCCATATCTGCTTTAATATCGGCAGTTGCTGTTCTTTGGTCTGGTGTGTCTTCATAAATAAACGACGCTTCTAACTCGTGTTGTAAATAGCTGTCTGGGTTATATTGAAATCCTTTTTTGGTTTTGCGTTTTGCGTATAGTTTTATAAGGTTAAACGCTATGTGTTTTACACGTGCTTTTGTTTTTTCTTTTAAGGTTTTCCATGCTTTACTACCAAGCTTGTAAACTTTTGGTGGTTTGCCATCTTTACCATTAAATTTGGTGATTTTATGTAACGAATGAATACTTAAATACAAGATGTCACGCTCTCCATATAGTAATTTAATAGCTTCTTGTTTTTTGCCTTCTACATCAATTTTTTGAAGCCCACCAAAGCGTCCAATACCATGGTCTATATGTGTTACATAATCGCCCATGTTTAAATTAGTTAGTTCTTTTAAGGTTATAGCTTGTTTTTTTGCATACCCATTTTTAATATGAAATTTATGATATCGCTCAAAGATTTGATGGTCTGTATAACAAACTATTTTATTATCATGGTCTATAAATCCTTTGTGTAATGATACTATAACGGTGTGATATGGTTTTACTTCTAATTGTGAATCATCAAAAATATCATGAAATCGTTTGGCTTGTTGCTCGCTTACACAAGTAATAAAGTTGGCATATCCTTTTTCATAATTTGCATTTAAATCTGCAATTAAGAGATTGAATTGTTTGTTGAAAGATGGCTGCGGTGTTGTATTGAAAACTATGTGGTTATTATGAGCAAGTTGGGGTTTGGCATCTTCATTTAATTTTGAGGATTGTTTGTTTATGTTGCTACTGAAAAAAGGAGAACTCCCAAATTCTATAATAGAAAAATCAGGAAGTTGTTTTTTTAATACTTCCGAATTAGAAAATAACTCATGCGGTTTGGCGTGTTTTATATCTTTTGAAAGGGTTTTAAAAACGGTTTCTGCTTTGGTGTAAAGATTGTCTAATACAGAAAATAATATGTTGGTGTTTTTAATACAAACTACTGTTTTTTGTGGTATGTATTTTAAAAAACTTTGCCTGTTTTCTTGTAATAGTTTATTGGCAACATTGGGTATAATACTAATGCTTTTTATTTGTTCAATAGATAGTTGTGTTTCTGTATCAAAGGTTCTTATACTATCTATTTGATTGCCAAAAAACTCTATTCTGTATGGCTGGTTGTGTGAAAAGGAAAATACATCTACAATGCCACCACGAACTGAAAACTCGCCTGGTTCTGCAACAAAATCGACACGTTTAAATTGGTGTTCAAATAGTGTTTTGTTAAGAAAATCTATTGATAAGTTATTGGTTACCGATACTTTTAAGGTATGGCTTTGTAGTTCTTTTTTTGTTACAACTTGCTCAAAAAGAGCGTCTGGATAGGTTACTATTACGGCTGGTTGTTTTTGAGAATTAATTCGGTTTAAAACTTCGGCACGTAACAGTACATTGGCATTATTGGTTTCTTCTATTTCATAGGGTCTTATGTAACTACCTGGGTAAAATAAGACATCTTTGTGGCTTAATAATTGTTCTAAATCGTTTGCAAAAAAAGCGGCTTCTTCTTTATCGTCTAAAACTATTAAAAAAGGAGTGTTTTCTTGTTTAAAAATGCTTGATATAACAAACGAAAATGAAGAGCCTACAAGCCCTTTTAAATATATTTTGGCTTGTTTTTGGGCAATGGCTTCTTGCAGATTTTGCATTTGCAAAGTCTGTAGATAGGTTTGAGCGTTTAGGGTATTTTGCACCTAAATTTTTGTTTTACGGTTGCAAATATACGTTATTGAATACTTTTTTTTGGATGCTTTTTTTAAGTTTGTTTGTTGTTATGCGTTAGGGATTGAAACGGCATCCTTTTGTTTGTGTTTGTGGGTGTTTGGGAAATAGCTGTTTGCTATAATTTTAGGGTTTTTGTGTGGTTGTTAAATGATAAAAAAACAAAAGATATAGTGTAAAGCCCGACCGCAAACCCTGAATAAATTGAAGGGTTGCGGTAACGCCCAAAAAAGTGATTTTATGGTTTAGTTTATTAAAAAAAATATGTAGGTTTGTAGTAGGTTTTTAAAATATAATATATGTCGTTTTCTGATTTGTTTGATAGTGGTTTTAAAAAGCGAAATGAAGATCATTTTGCTTCTATTGTGCGTGTTGCCATGGATGACGGTATTATTACCGATGATGAAAGCGCGTTTTTAGATAGGCTGGCTAACAATTTGGATATAAGTGAAGCCGACTATAAGCTTATTTTAAAGGATTATAAATCGCATCCTATTAATCCGCCTGTTTCTTATGACAGCCGCTTAGAGCGTTTGTATGATTTGGTGCGTATGGTGTATGTTGACCAAATAAAAGGCGACTCTGAACACAAGCTTTTAAACAAAATTGGGGTTGGTCTTGGTTTCCATGCTGTTAATGTAAAGTATATTATGGATAAGGCTTTGACCTTAGTGCATAATGGTGCCGATTTAGAGACTTTTATGCAAGAAATTAAAAACATGAATAGATAGTTTTATAACTTATTTATTGTGTTAGCTTGTCTGCTGTTTTTTTTAAAATAGCTTAAAATTTATCAAATTATTAACAGTATTAGTTTATACCTTTGTTTTGTATTTAATAGAATAAAGTGGTTGGTTTTTACTGGTCTGTTATAACGCTTGCGTTAGGTTTTCTTTTTTCTTTTTCTTCATCGTTTGAGGCTGATTCTTTTTTTGAAAAGCCGCCTTATTCTAATCATATTCATGATAAGCCTTGTTTGAATAATCAGGGGGTTATTGTTTGTTGTGTAAATCCTGTATTTGATACTTTTTTTAAAACCAATAGTTTTTTGGTTATTGATTTTGATGATTTAACGGTTTTTGGTGTTTTAAAAAACAGGTTGAATTATTTAAAAAAGGGGTTTTTAGGCAATGTGAGTTTTACAGGTTCTGATATAGTGTATCCTTTTCATTTTTTTTTGTAACGATATTGTTTTGTAAACACTTTTTTTGCCACAATTAATTAAATAAGTGGCTATCTATAATTAAGCACTCTTCTTGATTTTTTGTTTTTAAACTAAACAAGCAAGATGAGTTGTAAAACAATTTCAAATAAAAAATAAAATGAAAATTTCAATAATAATTGTATCAACACTTTTAGTATTAAGTGTTTTTATCCCATTTTTTCTGTTTATATTAAACGGAACCAAGCATTCGTCAAACATAAAAAAGCAATTTGAATCTATTATTAAAAATAATGGTTTGAGTTATCTACACCAAGAAATATGGCATAGCTATTTTATTGGTTTGTGTGTTGAAAAGAAAACAATAACCTATATACATGGTAATACTCAGCATTTAATGCCTGTTGTTATATTGTTGTCTGATGTGAAATCATGTAATATTATCAAAACTCTTAAAAAGGATAAAAATAAAATAATGCGTTTAGAGAGTTTAAGTTTAGAATTTAAGTTTGATAAACAAGAAAACTTGCTTATTGGTTTTTTTAATTCTGATGAAGATTTAATT
>JALRJA010000331.1 GCA_023255235.1 Flaviramulus sp. | reverse complement strand
AACTCGATTGTATAAAGCCGGCAGGAAAAGAAATCAATACCCCTCCGTACGGTGGTGGAATAACTATTGTAACCGGTACTGGGTTATGACCACCGATTTGGTAGAAACAGAAATGCCGATATAAACAATTTAAAAGTTTTTGGAGAAACCTATGGTTTTACTGTCGAAGAGATTTCTGCTCAAGATATAAATGAAGTTTCTGTAAGTTCAACAAAAATTAGAAAAGCCTTAGCACAAGGCAATATGGCTGATGCCAATGCGTATTTAGGATATTATTTTATGCTAACGGGTGTTGTTATAAAAGGCAAAGGTTTAGGAAAAAAAATGAAATACCCAACAGCCAATATTCACATAGAAGAAGCTTATAAAATAGTGCCAAAACAAGGCGTATATATAGTAAAGACCTATATTGAAGAAAGCATTTTTTATGGCATGATGAATATAGGAACAAACCCAACAGTTAACGGAAATAAACAAAGTATTGAAGTTCACTTTTTTGATTTCAATAAAGATATTTACGGCAGTAAAATTCAAATAGATATTTTGGAACGCATTCGTGATGAAGAAAAATTTAAATCAATTGAAGCGTTACAAAAACAGCTTGATGACGATAAAAAAGAAGCCTTAAATTATATTACCAAACACCATGTTTAACAAATGGTTATTTAAACACATTGATAATTCGGCACTAATAGTTTTTAGAATTATTTTTGGGTTACTTTGTTTTTTAGAATCTATTGGAGCCATTTTTACAGGTTGGGTAAAACGCACATTAATAGAACCCAGTTTCACATTTACATTTATAGGTTTTGAATGGTTACAACCGCTACCCAATAACGGTATGTATTATTACTATATTATTATGGGTGTTTTAGCATTGTTTATAATGCTAGGGTATAAATACAGGCTAAGTATATTGGGTTTTACAATAATGTGGTCTGCAACCTATTTTATGCAAAAATCGGCATACAACAACCATTACTATTTATTAATGCTTATTAGCAGTATAATGGTTTTTTTGCCTGCACATAAATATGCTTCGCTAGATGTAAAAATAAATCCTAAAATAAAAAGCATGTCTATGCCGCAATGGTGCAAATGGGTTATTATACTCCAGCTTTTTATAGTTTATACCTATGCAACTGTGGCAAAATTATACCCCGATTGGTTAAACACTACATTTATAGAGTTATTGCTAAAAAGTAAAAGTGATTATTTTTTAGTAGGCAATGTGCTTCAACAAAAATGGGTTCATTCCATATTAACTTATGGAGGCATTTTATTTGATGGGTTAATTGTGCCATTATTACTCTACAAACCCACACGCAAATATGCTTTTATAGTATCTATATTCTTTCATTTGTTTAACTCATTTGTTTTACAAATTGGTATTTTTCCCTATCTAGCATTGGCGTTTACACTCTTCTTTTTTCCACCTAAAACAATTCAAAATATATTTTTAAAAAAGAAACCTTTTTATAACGATGAAGAGCTTATTATCCCCAATTACAAAACACCATTGGTAATTTTATTTGTTGTTTATTTTATATTTCAAATAGGGCTACCGTTAAGACATTATTTTATACAAGATGATGTATTTTGGACAGAAGAAGGACACAGACTCTCATGGCGTATGATGCTTAGAACAAAAAGTGGCTATGCCACTTACACCGTTACAAACAAACAAACAGGCAAAAGCCACACCGTTAATTTAAATAACTATTTAACTGAAAAACAAAAAAGAGGAGCCACAACAAAACCAGATATTATTTGGCAATTTGCACAGCATTTAAAAAACCAATTTAATAATAAAGGAGAAGCTGTTTCGGTATATGTAAACTGTAAAGTAAGTATTAATGGAAAACCCTACAAAACCTTAATAGACCCTAAAATTGATTTAGCTAGTGTTAAATGGAATACCTTTAAGCACAGTAGCTGGATTTTACCATCAAATAAAGAGTGAATATCTAGCTAATTCATTAAATTTGTGGCTTAAATTTTAACCCATGTTACAAGTTACTTTCATTAGAGATAACAAAGAGTTAGTTATTAATCGCTTAAAAAAACGACACATTGATGCCACAAAAACAATTAATGATGTTATAGCACTTGATGAAGACAGAAGACGCATACAAACAGAGCTAGATGTTACTTTAGCAGAATCTAATACTCTTTCAAAAGAAATAGGCAACTTGTTTAAATCTGGAGATATTGACAAAGCAAACCAATTAAAAGAAAAAACAAGTCAATTAAAAGACACATCAAAAGAGCTTTCAGAAGCGTTAAACACCAAAACAGAAGCCTTAACGCAACTGTTATATACAATACCAAACATACCACATGAGTTAGTAAAAAGTGGCAAATCAGAGCTTGATAACGAAACCGTTTTTAGCGAGGGAGTTATTCCTGAGTTACATAAAAACGCACTACCGCATTGGGATTTAGCCAAAAAATATGACATTATAGATTTTGAACTTGGCAATAAAATAACTGGTGCAGGATTTCCAGTTTACAAAGGAAAAGGCGCTAAGTTACAACGAGCACTTATTACCTATTTTTTAGATAAAAATACAGCTGCTGGTTATACCGAGTATCAATTACCGCATTTAGTTAATGAAGACTCTGGTTTTGGAACAGGGCAATTGCCAGACAAAGAAGGGCAAATGTATCATATCACAGCAGATAATTTGTATTTAATTCCAACGGCAGAAGTGCCAGGAACAAACCTTTTTAGAGACGTGCTTTTAAATGAAACCGATTTACCTATTGGTATAACCGGTTATACACCTTGTTTTCGTAGAGAAGCAGGTAGCTATGGTGCACATGTTAGGGGTTTAAACAGATTGCATCAATTTGATAAAGTTGAAATTATAAGAATTGAGCATCCAAATAACTCATACAAAGCATTAGATGCTATGGTAGAACACGTAAAAAGCATTCTAAAAGAACTAAAATTACCATACAGAATTTTGCGTTTATGCGGCGGAGACACATCGTTTGCATCGGCTTTAACCTATGATTTTGAAGTGTTTTCTACTGCCCAAAATAGGTGGTTAGAAATATCATCTGTATCTAATTTTGAAACCTTTCAAGCCAATCGGTTAAAACTTAGGTTTAAAAATAAAGAGGGCAAGAATGAATTGGCACACACTTTAAACGGAAGCTCTTTAGCTTTACCAAGGGTATTAGCAGGAATTTTAGAAAATTATCAAACCGAAAAAGGTATTGTAATTCCTGAAGTTTTACAACCTTACACAGGCTTTAAGCTTATTGATTAATTAATAAGCTTTAAGTTTTTTTATAACTAAAGAAGGTTTTATTTGTTTGTGGTAGCCTTCAAAACACAGTAATTTTTGAAAAGCTTACACACAATTTCAAACTTGAAAATAAGTTATTAGCTATAATTACTAGATTGTCTAAAAAACACATTTGTTATATTTACAACATGAGATTTTTACAACTATTATTTTTTCTTATAAGTACAGTGGTGTTTTCGCAAAACGATATCATTGCCAAAGAATATTTTAATAACGGTGAGTATGAAAAAGCATTAATTGAGTATAAAAAATTATATAACGCTTCACCGTCAAATCTTATTTATATAAATCAAATAATATACACACACCAAGAATTAGAGCAATATAATGAGGCAGAAATATTTTTAACACAATTAATAGAGCGTGTTAAATACCCTGCTTTTATTGTAGAATTAGGATATAATTTTCAACTAAAAGGCGATTTAGAAAATGCCCAAATTAACTATGAAAAAGCCTTATTAAGCATAGATGAAAAAGCTAGTAATGTTTATGCTGTTGCAAAAAGCTTTCAGGCACATTCGCTTTTAAATGAAGCTATAACAGCCTATGAAAAAGCTATGGCTATAAACCCCAATTATAACTTTAATTTACAATTATCTCAAATTTATGGAGAACAAGGCAACATTGAAAAAATGTTTAACAGTTATATAGATTTAATAGAATCTAATCCAACTGCTATAGCAACTGTAAAAAGATCCATAACCGACTTTATCAACGACGATAGCAACAATGGGAATAACGTATTATTCAGAAAAATTTTGCTAAAAAAAATTCAACAACAACCCAATCTAGCTTGGAATGAGTTATTAAGCTGGTTATTTATTCAGCAAAAAGAATTTCAAAAAGCATTTATTCAAGAAAAAGCCATTTTTAACAGAGACCCACAAAGTTTAAGCAGAATAGAAGAACTCGCTTTAATTAGCACCAATGAAAATGAAAACGCCATTGCTAAAGACATTTTTACCTATCTAATTGATACAGCACAAGATATTGACACAAAATTAAGAGCTCACAATAATTTACTTCAAATAGAAATAAAAGAAGCTTCAAAAGATAAATACAATATAATAAAGAATAAATATGTAGAGCTTTTAAACACTTTTGAAAATCAACCTCAAACAGTAAACCTACAAATAGCCTATGCACACTTTTTAGCATTTTATTTAAATGAAACCAAAGAGGCTTCGGCATTTTTAGAAAACACCTTAGAACTACCAATAACCGAACTAGAAAAAGCCAAAGTAAAATTAGAACTAGGTGATATATTGGTACTTCAAGAAAAATTTAACGAAGCATTAATTTATTACACTCAAATACAACGCAATTTAAAAAATAGTACTATTTCACAAGAAGCCAGATTTAAAGTAGCCAAAACAAGTTATTACAAAGGCGATTTTAAATGGGCAGAAACCCAACTTAAAATTTTAAAAGCATCAACATCACAACTCATTGCAAATGATGCACTCGATTTAAAATTACTTATTTCAGACAATAAATACGAAGATTCACTTCAAACAGCTTTAAAGCTATATGCAAAAGCCGATCTGCTAACATTTCAAAATAAAAATGATGAAGCAGTTGTACTTTTAGACAAAATTTTAAATCAACACAAAACAGAACCTATAATAGCACAGGCACTTTTTAAACAAGCTCAATTATTTGGCATCAACCTACAATTTGAAAAAGCAAAAGCAAACTACCTAGCTATTATTGAAAATTACAAAGACGGAATCTTAATAGACGATGCCTGTTTTCATTTAGCCCAAATTTATGAAAAGCATCTTAACCTACCAGAAGAAGCTAAAGCCTTATACGAACAAATAATTTTTAACCACGCAGATAGCATTTATTTTGTTGATGCCAGAAAACGCTATAGAGCCTTGCGTGGTGATGCTATAAATTAACTGTTAAATATAAAAATAGCTAATGTATATATACAATGTAACCATACATATAGACCAAAGTATTCACAACCAATGGCTAGTTTGGATAAAAGAACACATACCACAAGTATTGGCAACAGGTAAATTTGAAAAAGCTACTCTTAGCAGAGTTTTAGTTGAAGAAGAAATGGGAGGTGTTACCTACTCAATACAATACCGTTCGTATTCTCGCGAGGCTTTAGACGCTTATTATAAAGAAGATGCCGAAAAATTAAGAACCGAAGGCATGAAAAAGTTTGCAGATAAAATGTTAGCCTTTAGAACAGAGCTTCAAATTATTGATGAATATAGCGTTAACTTTAATTAGATTAGCACCTCTCTTAATCTACTATCTATTTAAAAAAAACAGCAATCTATTTATAAAACGTACTTTTGTCTTTAAAATATTTGTGAATTTGTGATAAACACTAGCAATCCATACCAAGTAAAAGCAAAAAAACATTTAGGGCAACATTTTTTAAAGGATGAATCTGTAGCTCAAAAAATAGCCAATACGTTAACTTTACAAGGATATAAACAGGTTTTAGAAATAGGACCCGGTATGGGTGTGCTTACCAAGTATTTACTTGAAAAAGAAGTCACAACTCACGTAATAGAAATAGACACACAATCGGTAGAATACCTGCAAGCAAACTTCTTAAACTTAGTACCTAGAATCATAGAAAAAGATTTCTTAAAATATGATTTAACCCAAGTTTTTAAACAAGAACCATTTGCTATAATAGGAAACTTTCCTTACAATATATCTAGCCAAATTGTATTTAAAACCTTAGAAATGCGTCATCAAATCCCAGAGTTTTCAGGCATGTTTCAAAAAGAAGTTGCAGAGCGTATTTGCTCAAAAGAAGGCAA
The DNA here is from genome assembly GCA_023255235.1 of Flaviramulus sp. Taxonomy (GTDB): domain Bacteria; phylum Bacteroidota; class Bacteroidia; order Flavobacteriales; family Flavobacteriaceae; genus JALRJA01. The sequence goes on along the minus strand of JALRJA010000331.1, from coordinate 5,690 downwards.
CAAGGTTTATGGCATTTTATCTGTTTTAACCCAAGCTTTTTATACCGCCGAATACCTATTTACAGTTCCGCCACATGTTTTCAATCCGCCACCAAAAGTAGATTCAGGTGTTTTAAAACTCACCAGAAAACCCAATTACACATTACCGTGTGACGAAAAAACATTCTTTAAAACTGTAAAAACAGCCTTTCAACAACGCAGAAAAACCATGCGTAACAGTTTAAAAACATTCCATTTATCTAATAATTTAAAAGCAAATAGTATATTTGACAAGCGTCCAGAACAATTAACCGTTCAAGAATTTATTGAACTCACAAAATTAATTGAAAAGGATAGCAACTAAACCTTTCTTCTATTACTTTTGAGGTATAGTAAAACCATATAAGGCAGTTTTAATAAGATGCAAAAAGAAGACCAAAACATACAGTTTCAACTCACAGAAGAACTTATTGAACAAGTTGAGCAACTTATCGAAATTAAAAACGATAAAGAACTCAAAAAACGCTTAGATGGGTTTCACTATGCAGACATTGCCGAAATTTTAGATGAATTAAATCTAGAACAAGCAACCTATGTTATTAAACTTCTAGACTCCGAAACCACTTCAGACACCCTAATGGAGATGGATGAAGACAACCGAGAAAAAATTCTTAGAAACCTATCAGCTAAAGAAATAGCCGAAGAAATTGAAGAATTAGATACCGATGATGCCGCAGATATAATCTCCGAATTACCCGAAGCAAGACAACAAGAAGTAATTTCAAACATTGAAGACCAAGAACACAAAGCCGAAATTACAGAACTTTTAGCCTATGACGAAGACACAGCTGGCGGGCTCATGGCAAAAGAACTAGTTAAAGTTTATGAAACCTGGACAGTAGCAGGCTGCATGCGTAGAATTAGAGGACAAGCCAAAGACGTAACCCGAGTGCATTCCATATATGTAGTAAACAAACAAGAAAAACTCATTGGCAGACTCTCACTAAAAGACCTTATTGTTGCAAAAAGCCAACAAAAAATCTCCGAAATTTCTAATGCAAACGTCGATTACGTAAACGTTAATGAAGACGTAGAAGAAGTTGCCAAAGTTATGGCAAAATACGACCTAGAAGCCATACCCGTTGTTGACAATAACAAAACACTACTAGGGCGTATTACCATAGACGATATTGTTGACGTTTTAAAAGAAGAAGCCAACAAAGATTACCAATTGGCAGCAGGTATAACCACAGACGTAGAAGCAGACGACAGCATTTTTCAACTCACAAAAGCAAGACTACCATGGCTTTTTCTTGGTTTAGTGGGCGGCATAGGTGCTTTTTTAATAATGGAAGGATTTCAAAACGCCTTTTCAAAATACGCCGTACTATTCTTTTTCACACCATTAATAGCCGCCATGGCAGGCAATGTAGGCGTACAATCAAGTGCCATAATTGTACAAGGTCTAGCAAACAACGATGTAAAAGGAAGCATCAATAACAGGCTCATAAAAGAAATGCTACTAGCAGCCCTAAACGGTATCGTTTTAGCCCTATTTTTATTTCTCTTTGTTTTAATAACAAAAAGAGAGGTAAACACAGCCCTAGCCATTTCAGTTTCATTAATTGCAGTCATTATAGTAGCAGGATTAATAGGCACATTTGTACCCTTATTTCTAGACAAACGCGGCATAGACCCAGCCATTGCAACAGGACCATTTATTACCACAAGCAACGACATTTTCGGAATTCTAATATATTTCACAATAGCCAAACTAATCTTAGGTATTTAATATTTGGGCGTTCCCTTTCAGGTCGCGCTTTCACTACTCGCTTTTTTGTTTTTATAATTTCCAAAAAACAAGAAATCACAAAAACAAAAAGAGCTCAAACAATTAGCCTGTACAAGCACAGCCTAACCGTTCAATCGCTAACGCACAACATAAAACACTATAAAAAACAACACCAATTTTAATAACAAGCCATACATAAGAGACAAAAAACTTTGTAGTTTTGCAACATGAAAATACTACACCTAGATACCAATCACCCACTTTTAATAAATAAATTAAACCAATTAGGCTTTACAAACCACGAAAACTATACAGAAACCAAACAAACCATAGAAACCAAAATTCAAGATTACCAGGGCATTGTCATTAGAAGTCGTTTCACAATAGACAAACCATTTCTTGATGCAGCCAAAAACCTAAAATTTATAGCTAGAGTTGGAGCTGGATTAGAAAATATAGATTGTGATTACGCACAAAAAAAAGACATTGCACTAATTGCCGCACCAGAAGGCAACTGCAATGCCGTAGGAGAACACACCTTAGCCAAGCTATTAGCCTTATTTAATAAACTAAACAAAGCCAATGCAGAAATTAAACAAGGCAAATGGTTACGAGAAGACAATAGAGGCATAGAACTAGACGGTAAAACCGTAGGAATTATTGGTTACGGAAACACAGGAAAAGCCTTTGCAAAAAAACTAAGTGGGTTTGATGTTAAGGTTCTATGTTATGATATAAAAGACCATGTAGCCAATGCCAATGCCAAACAAGTAACTCTTAAAGAGTTTCAAAAAACAGTAGATGTTGTAAGTCTGCACACACCACAAACAGCACTAACCTTAAACATGATAAATTCTAAATTTATCAACCAGTTTGCAAAACCATTTTGGTTTTTAAATACAGCAAGAGGCAAGAGCGTAGTTACCAAAGATTTAGTTTCTGCCCTAAAATCGGGTAACATTTTAGGAGCAGGATTAGATGTGTTAGAATACGAAAAAACATCATTTGAAAACCTATCTACAACAGCATTACCAGAAGCCTTTCAATATTTAATAAACGCACAAAACGTGATAATAACTCCCCATGTAGCAGGTTGGACCATAGAAAGCAAAGAAAAACTAGCACAAACTATAGTAGATAAGATTAAAGCCAAATTTTGTTAACTTTAGAAGTCCAAAATCTATGTTATGCAATATAAAGCTACATCACCCGATGATTACATTAACCAAGTTCCCAAAGAACGCCAAGAGGTTTTAATACAGACCAGTACGCAAAAACTCAGAGAGACAGTGAGGAAGAAAACTCAATACGGTATATTTTGGGCATGAAAGAAAAAATTGAAAAAATATTTTATAGTTCAATTGGCTCTAAACAAATTCACGAAGCGGTTTTATTAGTAGAGAACGGCAGTGGTGATTTTTCCGTAAATTTCGGTTACGGTGGAAAAACGATTGATACGCTTATTCAAGTGGGAAGTGTTGGAAAACTTTTTACAACTACCTGCATTCTAATACTACAGGAACAAAAAAACTCTCATTAGACAATCCTGTAGTGGATTATTTTGATAAAAACACTTTCGACGGATTGCACAAATAGAAGGGCGTAGATTATTCCCATTCGTTTAATTATGAAACTTGCTATGTCGGTAAAATAACTATGATGAAAACACCAAATATTTTGAGCCATCAAAAAGAGATTTTATGTTTAATTATCGTGTAGAAAATTTATGTGAGCTTCTTGAAGTTTAAAAAAAAGAAGGAGTTACCATTGTTGGAGAAGCATAAGAATTTGAATACGGAAAATGTGGTTGGATACTTGATAATGATGGCAATAAAATAGAACTCTGGTAACCCATTGATAGTATTTTTAAATAGTTTAAAAAGCTATTTTTTACCACTTACACAAATAACAATTTCGCCTTTTGGTGGTTTAAGTGTATAATGTTCTAGTACTTCTTTGGCGGTTGCACGAATGGTTTCTTCATATAGTTTGGTGAGTTCTCTTGATACAGAAACCTGCCTGTTTGACCCAAAATAGGTGCAAAAATCGGTTAAAGTTTTAATTAATTTATGTGGGCTTTCATAAAATATCATGGTTCTGGTTTCTTGAGCTAAAAGCAATAATTGGGTTTGTCTTCCTTTTTTTACGGGTAAAAACCCTTCAAAAACAAACTTGTCGTTGGGCAATCCGCTATTTACTAAGGCTGGAACAAAAGCGGTTGCACCAGGTAAACAATCAACCTCTATGTTGTTTTCTATACAGGTTCTGGTTAGTAAAAAACCAGGGTCTGATATGGCTGGAGTTCCGGCATCGCTAATGAGTGCTATGGTTGTTCCGCTTTTTAGTTTTTCTATAATTTGGGCAACTGTTTTGTGTTCGTTATGCATGTGGTGAGACTGCATGTGGGTTGAAATTTGAAAATGTTTTAATAGTTTACCTGAGGTTCTGGTGTCTTCGGCAAGTATTAAATCTACGGTTTTTAAAACTTCTATGGCTCTGTAGGTTATGTCTTTTAAATTACCTATGGGTGTAGGTACTATGTAGAGTTTACTCATGTGTTAGTGATTGCAGTGGCATCCTTTTTAAAATGGGATATAAAATGGTTTGTAATGTAGTTGTTTTTTTGTTGGTTATGTAGTACTTTTTAATAAAAAAAGGGTTTTAAAAAGATATAACGGAAAGCACGACCGTGCTTAGCACGGGAACACCCACTATTTTAATTTTGCTTCAATTATTTCTATAAAACGGTCTTGGTATGCTTCTTTACCAACCCAATTATTATAGTCTGGTTTTACCATGTTTTCAATAAACCGTTTGGCGTTATCTAAGGTGTCTATAGTGTTTAATTGGGAAATGACCCGGTTGTAATCATCGTTGTTGCCATCAAAAAGATGCTTGATAAAGGCTATTTTGTCATTTAAACCAATGTTGAAACTGGTTGTTTTTATGGTGTTGTTTAACGAGTTGTTATTGGTTGAAATACTGTTTTGAGTTTTAGAAACTGGCTCAAAAATGGGGGTTTCTTTAAAGCCTGCAACTAGTTTTTCAAAATCATCATCGGTAGTGGTTTCTTGGGTTGGTGTTTCTGGCATGAGCGATACCATGTCTTTGATTTTGTTCATTACGGGCTCCATGATTTCATCAGATTGAACATCGTCAAGGTTGATGTAAATCTTGTCTTCTACCTCTATGGTGTCGCTTATTTTATTATTAAACGCAGTATCTAGCATACCAAAAAAAGAGGAATTATTTTCAATGGTTGGTAAATTCTCAATAGCATTTTCATGGGCAAATTTTAAAACGGCTAATTTTTCATGTAGTAGAGAAACTTCTTCATATAGTTTTATAACGTCTTCTTTGCCTTTTAATTTGAGAATTCTATGAGCTATACTAACGAGTTCAGATTCTAATTTCTTCTTCATTTTTATAATTTTTTAAATATTGCTGTCTAGGCTTTTGTTTTTTAGTAAATTTACGCCACCTTTATACAAACGAATAATTACTTTATTTTAGTGTTAAATTTACGAAATGTTTCTTGAAAATACAGTAAATCATACAGAACAATTTGGTTGGATAGAAGTCATTTGTGGTTCTATGTTTTCTGGAAAAACAGAGGAATTAATTCGACGTTTAAGACGTGCACAGTTTGCAAAACAACGTGTTGAAATTTTTAAACCAACCATTGACACACGTTATGATAATGACGAGGTAGTATCTCATAATGATAGTAGAATTCGCTCAACTCCAGTTCCTGTAGCATCAAACATTCGTTTGTTAGCCAATGATGTAGATGTTGTTGGCATTGATGAAGCGCAATTTTTTGATGACGAAATTGTGGCTGTTTGCAATGATTTGGCAAATAGAGGCATTCGTGTTATTGTGGCTGGTTTAGATATGGATTTTAAAGGAAATCCTTTTG
>JALRJA010000311.1 GCA_023255235.1 Flaviramulus sp. | reverse complement strand
TGCATCGCGCAGTTCTCTGTAAAAAGGTGGTTGGTAATACAAACCAGAAGCTATTCTAAAAAGCATGTCTTTTTCCCATTTGGGTTTTATAGCAAATTGTGCTCTTGGGCTAAATACTGTTTGGTTTGATGGTGTTATACCATCGCCTTTAACACCCCAATTGTGAATTCTTACACCTGCATTATACCATACATCACTAGTTCCTAAAGTGCTTCGTTTACTCCATTGTGCATAAGCTTGTAACCTTTCTATTTGTGTTTTATTGGTGGCTCTTACATTTTGAAATGGTTCTAAAGGACCACTATATGCCACATAGGGTTGCTCATTAACTGGTATTGTTCTTGGTGGACGTATTGAAAACCCTGCCGAATCAATAACTTCCCATTCTACTAAACGATCACGAATATCTTCATGGGTATATTTAACAGACCACTCAAAACGGTTATCATCAATCTTAAAATCGCCTTTGTGTTCAATATTAGTAATTAGTGCATCTAAATCGTTTCTACCATGATTTAATTGGCTACCAACACCTTCGCTAAATTCTACCTCTCCTAAATTTTCATCACCAATATTGGTATTAACTTCACCAAGCCTGTATTGTGCCAAAATATCAAAATACTCTTCTTCGGTTGTATGATATGTTGAGGCTATTACATGTAACGATAAATCATTATTGGCAAAGTAAGAGCCTTTAAAAGCACCAAATAGAGTTTGGTATCGGTCTTTTTCTTGTCCGTTATAGAAAACTAAAAGAGCAATAGGATCGCTTAATGTACCAAAATTTGTTTGACGTGTTTGCGGTTGGTAATCATACTTATTAAGCGATGCATTACCTAGAAAACTTAAATGAAATTTACTGGTAAATTTGTATGTAAAATATCCTTGTACATCGGCAAAAGAAGGTCTGAAATTTGTTTGAGTTTCTTTAGCGTCAACTAGCAAGCTGTTGTCGCGATAGCGTAAACCAACAATTCCAGACAATTTAGAGTTTTTGCTAATATTTTCATAAGATAGGCTACCACCAAGTAAACTAACATCGGCATTTATTTGAAAATCATAAGGGTTTTTGTAGGTTATATCTAAAACTGATGATAGTTTGTCACCGTATTTTGCTTGAAACCCACCGGCTGAAAAATCTACATTTTGAACTAAATCAGTATTGACAAAGCTTAAACCTTCTTGTTGCCCAGAACGCACTAAAAAAGGTCTATATACTTCTATACCATTTACATAAATTAAATTTTCATCATAATTACCGCCACGAACAGAATATTGTGTACTCAACTCGTTATTGTTGCTAACACCTGGTAATGTTAAAAGAAGGTTTTCTACACCCGCATTGGCACCTGGTATTCTTCTTATAGTTTCTGGTTTTAAGCTAACAATACCTTCAACTTCTTTACGTCTATTATTAGTTACTACAACGGTTGCTATTTGCTCTGTAGCAATACTCATAACTGGGTTAAACTCAAACTCTTCACCATTTTTTAAATAAAAAGTACTCACTATTTTTTTAAAAGTTATATGAGTAAACTCTATAATTATATTTTGGTTTGCAGGAATGCTTAGAATATAAAAACCATTAGAGTTGGTTTGTGTACCGCCATTTTCGGTTTTAATATTTACATTTTCTATGGGTTTGTTTTCTTCATCTAAAATGATTCCTTTTATGGTTGCATTTTGTGATAAGCCAGCGGTAACTAAAGCTGTAAATAGGAGGGTGGTTAGTAAAAGTTTTGTTCTCAAAAGATAATTAAGTTTATTTTCTATAAAATAACGCTTCAAAAGTAGAATTATTTCCAACATTATCGGTAACAATTACTTTTAAATTATTTTTAGTGTCTGTTACAATACCATCATTAAAATCAAAAACTAACATTTTGGTTTTATAGTCATATTCCATTAAAATCCATTTTCCATTAATGGTTGCTCTATAATTGGATATGCCAGATTGGTTATCATCAATTTTTATTTTAAGGTATCTGTATTTACTAAGCCATTGCTCTTTTTTAAAATTAACAGGTGTTATAGACGGTGCGATAGTATCTATTGCCAATGTATATTTACCTAAGGTTTTGGTACTTGCAATTAAAGTGTTTTCTTTTCTTTTGGTATAGGTGTAAATAGGATAATTTTTATAGCCTACTAATCGGGCAATATAGAGTTTAGTCTTATCATGGTCACTGTAGTTGCTAATGTTGTAAGTTATATTAAAGTTTTTCATAGCAGGTACGGTATCATCATGTAATTTGAGTGTGTCGTTTTTTACATCAAAATCAATATAAAAATCATCATAAAACGTATCTTGATAAAAATCAACTGTAACCGAATCTTTACTTAAAGTTGTAGTTTGGGTTTTATTTATAAAATAGGGTGTTTTTTCATCATTTTCTAGCTCTGCAATACTGTCTTTTATTCCTTTTATATTAATAGTTACCCATGTTGCGTTGTTTTTATAATCTGAAACTCTAATTTTATATACGGTATTTGTGCTATCTTCAATATTTAGATAACCATCATTTATGGTAGATGTTACAATACTAAGCGGATTATTATCGTTGAATAACTTTTGAATGCGTTTTCGCTTTGTAGTATAATGCTCATAATCTATAAATCGATTTATGTGTTTTGTTTCATCAAACGAAAACCTATCAAAGCTTACTTCCAAATTTTTATTACCATTTACAAACGTTTGAATGTTGTAAACACCGTTAGAATTGGCAGCTAAATCTTGTCTATCAAAAGTTTCAATACCAAACCCAATTTGCCCATAAGCACTAATGTTTTCTACAAGGTAATCGCCATTTTTTTGAGGTATTAACCTTAATTTTTGCTTGGAGTTGGTTTTATTTACCAAAGCAGCTTTATTTGCCGGATACGCATAAATAGATGCTACAATGGGTAAGGTGTTGTCTTTAACTTCTATGCCAAAAAGCTTTGGGTTCATGGGGCGTTCTTCTTTATCACGAATTTCAAAATGTAAATGCGGACCACTAGAACCACCCGAGTTACCACTATATGCTACTGTGGTATTTTTTATAACAGGAAGCTCTTCAGCCGTTGGAAATAATTCTATTT
>JALRJA010000303.1 GCA_023255235.1 Flaviramulus sp. | reverse complement strand
ATATTAAATGAAGTATTAAAAGCTGCCGAAATTCTAAGCGAAGAATATGATATCGACTCTGATGTTTGGAGCGTAACTAGTTTTAATGAGATTAAAAAAGATGGAATGTAAATTGAAAGAAGAAATCTTCTTAACCCAAATAATGAAAGAAAGCGGAGCTCATTCTGTAAAAATGGAAGGCGGAAAAGAAATTAAAGAATCTATTAAGCGTATTTTAAATGCCGGAATCCCTGTAATGGGTCATTTAGGATTAACGCCTCAGTCTATTTATAAATTTGGAACTTATACAGTTAGAGCCAAAGAAGAACAGGAAGCAGAAAATTTAATAGAAGATGCTAAAATGCTTGAACGTATTGGCTGTTTTGGAATTGTTTTAGAAAAAATTCCTGCAAAATTGGCAAAACAAATTGCAGAAAGTGTGAGCATTCCTATTATTGGTATTGGTGCCGGGTTTGATGTAGATGGGCAAGTTCTTGTTTTACACGATATGCTAGGAATGACACATGAGTTTAACCCCAGATTTTTAAGACGCTACATGAATTTATATGAAGACATGACAACTGCCATTTCTCAATATGTTGACGATGTTAAAAGTGTTCATTTCCCAAATGAAAATGAGCAATATTGAGTAAGCAACGAGCTAACTAAATATTTTTGGTATTTGTGACAGAAAAAACGCTTTCTAATAAATCAAATCTTCAAATTCTTTATGAAGATAATCATATAATTGTTGTAAATAAACGAGCTGGTGATATTGTTCAAGGAGATAAAACAGGAGACAAACCTTTAAGCGATGTTGTAAAAAACTATATAAAAGACACCTATAATAAACCCGGAAATGTATATTTAGGAACTGTTCATAGACTTGACAGACCAACAACAGGTTTAGTGATTTTTGCAAAAACCAGCAAAGTGCTTCCTAGATTAAATAAACTCTTTGTTTCAAAAGATATAAAAAAAACATATTGGGCAATTGTAAAAAACAAACCCCAAAAAGCCGAAGATACCTTAGTGCATTGGCTAAAAAAAAATACCAAAAACAACAAGTCTCATACAACAAAAAATGAAACAGAAGGTAGTAAAAAAGGTATTCTTCACTATAAATTATTAAAACAGCTAACTAACTATTTTTTGCTTGAAATTACTTTAGAAACAGGCAGACATCATCAAATAAGAACCCAACTAGCAAGTATAGGTTGCCCCATTAAAGGCGATTTAAAATACGGTTTTGATAGAAGTAATAAAGATGCTAGTATTCATTTGCATGCACAATCTATTGAGTTTGTTCATCCTGTTAAAGGTAACCTCATGCACATAACTGCTCCTTTACCAAATGACCCCATTTGGAACGCTTGTTTATAACATTAATTTATTGAAGATAATGCAACATATAGCAAACATAATAAACGCTCAAAAAGCACTTTATAAAACCCAAAAAACAAAAGACCTTTCGTATAGAATACAGCTTTTAAAAGCATTAAAAAAAGAAATTATTTCTAAAGAATTAAGCATTTTTGATGCCTTGCATAACGATTTTAAAAAATCGGTGTTTGAAAGTTATGTAAGTGAATATGCTTTGGTTATTTCAGAATTAAATTTAGCCATAAAAAATTTAAAAAAATGGGCTAAGCCAAAACGCGTTAGAGCCTCGTTATTAACCTTTCCTTCTAAAGATTATATCTATAAAGAACCCTATGGCAATGTATTGGTAATTGCTCCTTGGAATTATCCGTTTTTATTAGGCTTAGAGCCACTCATTATGGCTATTGCAGCAGGTAATACGGTGGTTTTAAAACCTAGTGAACACGCACAACATACTTCAAAAATTTTATCGGAAATTATAAAAACTATTTTTACAGAAGACATTGTGGCATGTGTTCAAGGTGGCGTAGAAACTTCTACAGAATTACTTGCCCAAAAATGGGATTATATTTTCTTTACAGGAAGCACTCATGTTGGAAAAATTGTAGCCAAAGCTGCCGCAAAACATCTCACGCCTGTAACTTTAGAACTGGGAGGCAAATCACCCTGTATAATTGATGATACTGTAAATTTAAATTTAATTGCCAAGCGCTTGGCTTGGGGTAAATTTTTTAACTGTGGGCAAACTTGCATCGCACCAGATTATGTTATAGTTAAAAGCCAAATTAAAGAGCAACTTATCGAAGCTCTAAAAAAAGCAATTATAAAAATGTATGGTGAAAATGCTCAAAAATCAGACGATTTTCCTAGAGTGATAAATAACACACACACCTTAAGACTGAGTAATTTAATTAAAAATGAAAACGTAATTTTTGGAGGAAACATGGTTATTGACCAAAACTATATCGCTCCTACTTTAATTGATGAACCAAATCTTGAAAGCCCTTTAATGTCTGAAGAAACTTTTGGACCCATTCTACCTATTCTTTCTTATAATACACACCACGATATTGAAAATATTATTGCAAACTCACAAAAACCATTGGCACTTTATGTGTTTTCTAAAAATAAAAAGTTTACAGATTCAATTTTAAAAACTTACAATTTTGGTGGCGGCGTTGTAAATGATTTATTAGTGCATTTTGGAAATCATAGATTACCTTTTGGAGGTATTGGAGCTAGTGGTATGGGCAACTATCATGGTAAATATGGGTTTGACACATTCTCGCATCATAAATCTGTTATGAAACGTGGCACATGGATTGACCCATCATTTAGATACCCACCGTATAAAAGTAAAATTACGTTATTAAAAAAAATATTCAAATACCTCTAGTTAAAAACTGTTTCAAAAATTAATTTTGGTAGTATATTTTACTTCATTTATAACAAACATACTATGCGTACTACCTATGTGATTAATGGTTGTTAATTTTTTTACCATAAATTCTCTAAAAGCCGCCATATCTTTTACTAAAACTTTTAATAAATAATCATAATCACCACTAATATGGTAACATTCTAGCACTTCGTTTAAGTTGGCTACTTCTTTTTCAAATTTAATAACAAGGTCTTGAGAATGTTTTACCAACTTTACATGACAAAAAACCATAAAATCGTTATGTATTTTTTGCTTGTTTATCAAGGCAACGTATTGGTCTATAAAACCTGCTTTTTCAAGCTTCTTAATACGTTCATAAACAGCTGTTACAGAAAGATTTAGTTTTGTAGCAAGCTCTTTATTGGTTTGTTTACTGTCTTGTTGTAAATAGTCTAAAAGGTTTTTATCTGTTGTATCAAATAGCATAACTAAAAAATTTTCCTTAAAACATTATATATTTATAAATTTAATGTAAATAAATTTAATTTTAATATGAAATATAGATTTATTTTCTAAAACAAAAAGTAATTATTGTTATTTAAACTAAATATCATCAATTTTGTTTAAAAATACTACCTTACTATGAATTTTAACCCCGCAAATAACATTCAAGACTTACAATATTTTGGAGAATTTGGAGGAGTCAATCCCTCTATTTCAGATTCATCAACATATACGTTCTTATCTGCAAAAACAATGTTTGATACCTTTGAAGGAAATGCTGATGGTTGCTATTTGTATTCTAGGCACTCTTCACCGTCTAATTTATATTTAGGCGAAGCCTTAGCTGCCATGGAAGGAACAGAAACCGCCAACGTATCGGCATCTGGAATGGGTGCTATAACATCGGTTTTATTACAATTATGTGGCTCTAAAGATCATATAGTTTCAAGCAGAACAATTTACGGCGGAACGTATGCCTTTTTAAAAAATTTTATGCCTAGATTCAACATTAAAACATCTTTTGTTGATTTTACAGATTTAGTATCTGTTGAAGCTGCTATTACAAAAAAAACTAAGGTTCTGTATTGTGAATCGGTTAGTAATCCGCTTCTTGAAGTTACAGACATTACAAAATTAGCATCAATAGCAAAAAAGCATCGTTTAAAATTGGTTGTTGACAATACGTTTTCACCTTTATCCATTTCACCAGCTCGCTTAGGAGCCAATATTGTTATTCATAGCTTAACAAAGTTTATTAACGGCTCTAGTGATACGGTAGGTGGTGTGGTTTGTGGAACTAGAGAATTTATAAATAGCTTGCGAAATGTCAATAATGGTGCTTCAATGTTATTGGGTTCTACTATGGATAGCCTGCGTTCTGCATCTATTTTAAAAAATTTAAGAACGCTACATGTTAGAATGCAACAGCATAGCAAAAACGCATTATTTTTGGCAGAAAAATTTGAAAACGATGGCTTAAAAACAGTGTATCCAGGTTTAAAATCACACCCTTCGCATGAATTGTTTAAAAGCATGATGAATTCGCAATATGGTTTTGGTGGCATGCTAACAATTGATGTAGGTTCATTAGAAAACGCCAATGAATTAATGGAACTTATGCAAAATAGAAATTTAGGCTATTTGGCAGTTAGTTTAGGCTTTTATAAAACTTTGTTTAGTGCTTCAAGTAGCTCAACATCTTCTGAAATTCCAGAAAATGAACAAAAAGAAATGGGTTTAAGTGATGGTTTGATTCGTTTTTCTATTGGATTAGACGCCGATATTGAACGAACGTATCAACTTATGAGAAACTGTATGGAAGCAATTCATATTTTAAAAAAAACGTAGATTTATTAGATTCCTTTAATACGATTCCATAAATCTAAAAATGTTGATTCAAACTTATCTACTTGTGGTTTAAATGGCTTCATGTTTATGCGTCCATTTTCTTTATGAAGTAATAAACTAAACACCGAAGAATTTGGGTTGTTAGAATCTAAAAGTGGGTATCTCAAATCATTATACCGATATTCATTTTCATTTATTTTATAAATGCTATAATAATTGTTACTAAACCAAGATAAACCTTCAATATCTTTATATATATCTGGTTCTAAATCACGTTGTTTAGGCAATTCAATAAAATTTAAAAATCTGTTTTCGCTATCAAATAACGAGTAATTTGATACAACATAAGACGTTTTGGTTTCTGCAATACCATACCATAAAATATTGTTTAAAATAGCTGGTTGTGTTGTAGAGCGCAATGCGTAAATGTTATTTTCTATTAAAGATTTTTTAAATATAGAATTAATATAAACCTTATTGCCTATTGTAAAAAGCATATAGCTAGAACTAATAGCCAAACCCATTTTTAACCACAATTTTCGTGTTTTTGATGTTCTTTTAAAAAACATTAAAAGAATGATACAAATTAAAAAAGGTAAAGTATAAAGTGGGTCTGCAACCGCTATATTGTTAAATGCCACTCGGTAATTTGAAAACGGTGCAAATAATTGCGTTCCATAAGGAGTAAAACAATCTAAAATAGGATGTGTAAATAACGACAAAAACCATAGCCAGAGCCAATCGTTTTGTGTTGTGGTTTGAATTCTTTTTCCATTGTTATAAAGTTTAAAAGTTAGCCACCCCAATACTAAAGAAGCTAAAATTGAAAACATTATTGAATGCATAAAACCCCTGTGAAAAAGCATGGCATCAATATCATTATTGTAAATTAAGTTTCCAACAAAAACATCTAAGTCTGGAATAGTGCCACCTATTGCACCAAATAATAATGCTTTATTGCCAATTTTTTTACCCATGGCTACTTCGCCACAAGCAGCACCTAAAACAATTTGAGTTAAAGAATCCATTAATTTATATAAAATCAAATACAAATGTACACAACTATTTGTATTTGCATAGCATTAATTATTATCGTAACATTACAAGTAGTAAAAAACAATTCTAAATGAAAAGTCAAAATATTACACCCAGCAATCCACAAGATGAACATATAGTTAACAATAAAGAACTCAGCATATGGGAAGCCTTAATTCCTGTTATAGCGTTAGTAATCATGTTGTTTTTTAATGTTAAATATGTTTTTGGTGATAATGCCTTAAATGGCAGTAACCAGCTTATATTGCTTTTAGGAGCAGCAGTGGCAACTATTGTTGGGATTTATAATAGAGTATCGTTTAATCAAATGATGGAAGAAGTTGCAGAAAATATTAAATCTGTAACAGGTGCTCTTTTAATACTGTTATTTGTTGGTTCGTTGGCTGGCACTTGGCTAATTAGTGGTATTATTCCATCAATGATTTATTATGGATTACAAGTTTTAAGCCCAGAAATATTTTTGCCAGCTTGTGTTGTTATTTGTGCTATTATATCTATAGCTACAGGAAGTTCTTGGACAACTTCTGCCACGGTTGGTATAGCATTAGTAGGCATTGGAAATGCACTAGGTATTCATGCAGGAATGACTGCAGGTGCTGTAATTTCTGGTGCCTATTTTGGCGATAAAATGTCACCACTTAGTGATACAACCAACCTCGCTCCAGCTATGGCTGGTGGCGAGTTGTTTTCTCATATAAAATATATGACATACACCACAATACCAAGTATTGTAGTAACCCTAATAATTTTTGTCATTATAAGTTTATCAATTGATGTTTCAGGGAACACAGACACATCGGTTATGTTGGCATCAATTAAGTCATCATTTAATATTACACCCTGGGTATTTATTGTGCCGGTTGCTGTTATTTACATGATTGTTAAAAAAACCCCTCCTTTAATAGCCTTATTAATAGGTACATTATTAGGTGCTGTATTTGCTATTATTTTCCAGCCAGAAATTGTAAAACAAATAGCTGGTGCAAACGAGTTAACGTTTCTTACCGCTTATAAAGGCGTTATGATGGCTATGACAGAAGACACCGCAATAGCTACTACAAGCAACGAATTAAACGATTTATTTTCGTCTGGAGGAATGGCAGGTATGTTGGGTACTATTTGGTTAATTGTTTGTGCCATGGTTTTTGGTGGTGTTATGGATGCTATTGGAGCGCTTTCAAGAATTAGCAAATCGGTGTTAAATTTATTTGATTCAATATTTGGTTTGTTTGCAAGTACTGTTATTAGTTGCGTTGGCTTAAATGCTATTGCCAGTGATCAATATTTAGCAATTGTTATTCCTGGTAGAATGTATAAAAAAGCTTTTGAAGATAAAGGTCTAGCTCCAGAAAATTTAAGCAGAACATTAGAAGATAGTGGTACGGTTACCTCTGTTTTAGTGCCATGGAATACCTGCGGTGCATACCAAAGTAGTGTTTTAGGTGTTGATACATTACACTACGCTGGTTATGCTATATTTAATTGGCTAAGCCCTTTTACCACGTTACTTTTTGCAGCATTTAGGATAAAAATTAAAATGCTAAAAGAAAAATAAGATGCTTTTAAAACTCATATTGTTTAGTTTTCTAAAAGCCTTACAATATTCGTAAACCCTTTTTCTTTAGCATAATATAAAGCGGTTTTACCAGTATTGTCTTTAATTGTTATATCAGGCTTAAACTGTAGCAAAAAGGCGACACTATCTTGCTTGTTATACATTGCGGCAAAAATTAAAGAAGATGTACCGTTGTTATTTATAGCATTAATATTGGCTCCGTTTTCTATTAAACAAGCCATTAATTCAGTGTTTCCTTTAAAGCTAACACCAATAAGTGCTGTATTTCCTAAACTATCGGTAGCGTTAACAGGTGCTTTATACTCTAAGAGTAATTTAACAATTGGTATTTTATCAAAGTAGGCTGCCAATATTAAGGGTGTAAAACCCCTTGCATCTTTGGCATTAACCAATTCAGGATTTCTTTTAAGTTGTAACTCAACATTTTTTAAAACACCTGTTTGTATGGTATTAAAAAACAATTCAATTTCATTCATATTTAATTTTATAAAAAATAATAAGCTACCTCTAAATATATAATTTTCAAGGTAGCTTATTTGATTACAATCAACACTTCT
The DNA here is from genome assembly GCA_023255235.1 of Flaviramulus sp. Classification (GTDB taxonomy): domain Bacteria; phylum Bacteroidota; class Bacteroidia; order Flavobacteriales; family Flavobacteriaceae; genus JALRJA01. The sequence continues at coordinate 3,532 of JALRJA010000303.1, read as the reverse complement.
ACATACTTATTTTACATCAAAGCGATCTAAATTCATTACTTTAACCCAAGCAGCGATAAAGTCATTAACAAATCTTTCTTCACCATCATTGGCACCGTAAACCTCACAAACGGCTCTTAATTCTGTATTAGAACCAAAAATCAAATCAGCTCGTGTGCCTGTAAATACAACTTCACCCGTTTTTCTATTACGTCCTTCAAAATATCTATCATCATTAGAAGTAGCACTCCATGTATAAGAAAAATCAAGAACATTAGTAAAGAAGTCGTTTGAAAGAGTTCCTACTCTATTGGTAAATACACCATGATTAGAGGCGTTATAGTTTGCACCTAAAACACGCAACCCACCAACTAAAGCTGTCATTTCGGGTATTGAAAGTGTTAATAAGTTAGCTCTATCAACCAGTAAGTCTTCGGCAGCTACTTGAAAATCAGATTTTGTATAGTTTCTAAATCCATCAGCTAAAGGTTCTAAATAGCCAAACGATTCTAAATCGGTTTGTTCTTGTGAAGCATCACCTCTACCTTGTGTAAATGGCACTTCTTTATTGTATCCTGCTTTTTTTGCAGCTTCTTCAACACCCGTTGAACCAGCTAATACAATTAAATCTGCCATAGAAATAGTGCCGTTAAAATTGGTTTGAATACCTTCTAGTACATTTAACACTTTATTTAATTCAGTAGGGTTATTAACTTCCCAACTTCTTTGAGGTTCTAATCGTAAACGACCGCCGTTAGCACCTCCACGCATATCAGAACCTCTGTATGTTGAAGCCGATGCCCAAGCTGTAGTAACTAATTGCCCTATTGAAAGACCAGAAGAAAGAATCATTTTCTTTAATTGTGCAATGTCTGTGTTGCTTAACGAGTAGTTTACTTTAGGAATTGGGTCTTGCCATAACAATTCTTCTTTTGGCACTTCAGGTCCTAAATACCGTTGTATTGGTCCCATATCACGATGCGTTAATTTATACCAAGCTCTCACAAAAGCATCTTCAAAAGCTTTGTGATCTTTATGGAATTTTTTTGAAATCTCTAAATATGCAGGGTCCATTTTTAAAGCTATATCTGCTGTAGACATCATTAGGGCTTGCTTTTCGTTTGGATTTCCAGCTTTTGGAGCCATGCGTGCGTTTGATTTTGCGGTTGGTGTCCATTGATGAGCACCAGCAGGACTTTTAGTTAATTCCCAATCATAATTTAATAATACATCAAAATAATCATGATCCCAAGCAATTGGGTTTGGTGTCCATGCTCCTTCTAAACCACTAGTAATAGCATCATCTAAAACACCTGTACCAAAAGTATTTTTCCAACCTGTACTCATTTCTTCAATAGAAGCTCCATGTGGTTCTGCACCAACATATTTATTTGGGTCTGCAGCACCATGTGCCTTTCCAAAGGTATGACCACCAGCTACCAGAGCAACTGTTTCTTCATCGTTCATAGCCATTCTACCAAAGGTTATTCTTATATCATGAGCTGATTTTAATGGGTCTGGATTTCCGTTTGGACCTTCTGGATTAACATAAATAAGCCCCATGTGAACAGCACCCAAATGACCTTCTAAATCACCATCGCTAGTATCATAACGCTCATCATTATCTAACCAGCCAGTTTCAGATCCCCAATAAATATCTTGTTCTGGTTCCCATACATCTTCACGACCTCCTGCAAATCCAAAGGTTTTAAGACCCATAGATTCAATAGCACAATTTCCAGCTAAAATCATTAAATCTGCCCAAGAAATTTTGTTGCCATATTTTTTCTTAATAGGCCATAATAATAAACGAGCTTTATCTAAGTTGCCATTATCTGGCCAGCTGTTTAATGGAGCAAAACGCTGTGTTCCAGAATTAGCACCACCTCTTCCGTCGCCTACTCTATATGTTCCTGCACTATGCCAAGCCATTCTAACCATAAATGGTCCATAATGACCATAATCGGCAGGCCACCAATCTTGAGATTCTGTCATTAAATTGATTATATCTTGCTTTAATTCGGCATAATTGATGCTGTTAAAAGCCTCTGCATAATTAAAATCACTACCCATAGGGTTTGATTTTGGTGCATGTTGACGGAGAATGTTTAATTTTAGCTCATTTGGCCACCAATCACGATTATTGGTACCACCACCTGCACTATTTTTTTGTGTACCACTTAAAAAAGGGCACTTGCTTGCGTCTGATTCATGAATAGTATTCTTGTCCATTTTTAATGAATTTTTTAGGTTTAATAATTAAGCATAAAATTACAACATTCTGCTTTAAAAATTTGTGATATAATATTTTAATATGTTATATAGTCATTGATTTAATTTATAGTAATAATAAAAATAATCAATTTAGGCAATTATTCATTGTGATAAATATTTAAAAAAAAAATTAAAGCATTAAAGTTTATTAGAGTAGCATTTATTATTATTTTTATACAAAATTTTAAAAACTATATAATGGCAAAAATAACCTTAGGAGGAAATCCAGCTGAAACTTCTGGAAATTTACCTGAAATTGGCTCACAAATACCTGATTTCAAATTAGTTGCAACAGATTTATCGACAAAAACTTTAACTGATTTTAAAAACACTCGTTTAATTTTAAATATTTTTCCAAGTGTTAACACTGGTGTGTGTGCTGTGTCTGTTAGAAAGTTTAATACAGAAGCCAATTCGTTAAAAAACACAAACGTTTTGTGTATTTCAAGAGATTTGCCTTTTGCTCAAGATCAATTTTGTGCTGCAGAAGGACTAAAAAACGTAATTATGCTATCTGATTTTAAAACGGGTGCTTTTGGCAACGATTTTGGATTATTAATTACAGGCGGCATTTTTGATGGGTTGCATTCTAGATGTATTATAGTGGTTGATACAAACGGAACCATATTGCATACCGAACAAGTATTAGAAGTTGGTGAAGAACCAAACTACCAAGCGGCTATAAACGTTTTATCATAATTTAGTGTTGATGAATAAAAAAGAACCTTTTGCAATCAATCGATTAAAAAGTATTGGGTATGCTCTTAAAGGAGCTATTTTATTGTTTAAAACAGAAGCTAGCATAAAAATTCAGTTTTTTATTGCTTTACTGCTTACTGCCATGGGATTTTTTTTTAACATCTCAACAACCGAATGGATTATTCAACTTTTAGCCATAGGACTAGTAATGAGCATAGAAGGCATTAATACAGCTATTGAAGAAATAGCTAATTTTATTCATCCTGAGTATCATAACAAAATAGGATTAACAAAAGATATTGCAGCTGGTGCTGTTTTAATTGCCTCTATTTTTGCTAGTGCCATTGGTTTAATAATCTACATTCCTAAAATTTTTTAAAATACAATACTAGTTACAATAAACGTTTGTAATTTGTATTTTTGTTTAAACTAAATTACATGAATGGCGAAAAATAAATCTGAAACCAATAAACAAACAAAGAAACCAATTAAATTATTTAGCTTTAGCCTTACCAATCAACAAAAGCTAATTGTAGGTAGTTTTTTAGTAATATTTGGTATCTTACTCTTTATAGCTTTT
>JALRJA010000241.1 GCA_023255235.1 Flaviramulus sp. | reverse complement strand
GCCGAAAGTGGAATTAAAACTTTTAGAGATGCCAATGGGTTATGGGAAGGTCATGATGTAATGACAGTAGCATCACCACAAGGTTTTGCTACAAATCCTGAATTGGTTTTAGATTTTTATAACCAACGCCGAAAACAACTTATAGAGGTTAAACCTAACCAAGCTCATTATGATTTAGCAAAATTAGAAACTCAATATAAAACAACTATTATAACCCAAAATATAGATGATTTACACGAGCGTGCCGGTAGTAAAAATGTAATTCATTTACATGGCGAATTGCTTAAAGCAAGAAGTACCTTTAATGCTCATGATATACAAGAATGGAAAACAGATTTGGTTTTAGGTAATTTATGCTCTAAAGGCTATCAACTAAGACCTCACATTGTTTGGTTTGGTGAAGATGTGCCTATGTTTGAAAAAGCTATTGCTATTTGTGAAACCGCTACTATTTTAATTATTATTGGCACCTCTATGCAAGTTTATCCTGCTGCTGGTTTAATAAACTATGTGCCACCAAACACACCCACTTTTTTTATAGACCCAAAACCTAATATTTCTAATACTAAAAACATAACTGTTATACCAGTTAAAGCTACAATTGGTGTAAAACAGGTTATTGAGTTATTAAACCTATTTTAATTTTTGTTTTTCTCTTCTATCCACTTACTCATATACTTAGTACTTTGCATAGTTTGGTGAAGCAACATTTGACCCATAAAGTTTTGTAAACGGTTTTTTTTAAGATGTTGAATAGTTTGCTCTACTTGGTTTAAAAATTGTTCTTGGAATTTAGCTTTATTAAAACGCTGCTCAATAACTTTAAATCCGTTTGCTTGTTTTGCGTTCCAAATGGTTTCATTTTGAAATAGCTCTACTGCTTTATTGGCAAATTCTTGTGGATTGTTTTCAATAAAACCATTGGCTTGCATTGGTGCATATAAACCTTCTGCTCCAACTGTTGTTGTTACACAAGGCGTACCATTTTGCATGGCATCTACTAGCTTACCTTTTAAACCTGCACCAAATCTTATAGGTGCTAAACAAACGCGTGCTTGTTGCATTACATGGTTAACCTCTTGTGCAAAACCTTTAATAAAAAATCCTGCTTTTGTATTTTCTAATTGCGTGATTTTTTGAGAAACATAAGCTCCATAAATATGTAATTCGGCATTTGGTATTTGCGTTTTAATTAAAGGCCAAATAGTTTTCTTTAAATATAATATAGCATCATAATTGGGTTCATGTAAAAAATTTCCAATGGTTATAAAGTGATTTCTTTGCTTAAATTTTGGTAGTGTCTCACTGGTTTTGGCATCTACTTTGTTTAACATAAAGGGTAAATAACTTAGTAAAGAGGCATCAACTTTAAATTGATTTACTAAAATTTCTATTTCGGCTTCAGAAATAAGTAAACTTAAATCACATCTATATATGCTGGCAACTTCTCGCTTGGCTGTGTCATTAAATAAATATGACGTGTCAAGGGGTTTGTTATCTATAAACGCTTGTTGACGTGCTTTTCTTAAACCATGTAAATCTTCGGTATCTAAAATTCTTATGGCAGTATTACAATGCTCTACAACACGCCAACCAAATTGTTCTTCCATCATAAATCTATCAAACAAAACAACATCTGGGTTTAGCTCTTTTAAAAAAACATCAAAGCTAGAGTTATTGAGTTTTATAGCAACCTCAACTACTCCAATAGACTCGAGATTATAGGCATTCTTATTTTTTACAGAAGGGCTTGCAAAGGTTATTTCATAGCCGCCATTTATAAATGCTTCTATTAGTTGCAGCATTCTAACGCCAGCAGCAGAACTTGTTGGTTCTGGCCATACAAAACCAATAATAAGGAGTTTTTTTGTCACTAATTAATCTTGAAATAGATATTGTGTTTTTATTCTGGTTTTGGTATTAAGGCATACATCATACGCACTTGCTTTGCCCAATCTACAACAGATTGTATTTGTTCATTGCTAAGTTTGGCATGGGTGTGTGTCCAGGTATATGATTTTAAAGGCATTTCTTTTTCTTCAACCATTTCAATAAGCTCTTCAAATTTGTGATCTTTTCTTTTTACAGAATTGCCTTCCCAATTTGATAAATTAAAATGTTTTTTACCATGTTTTATATGATCTGCCATCCAATAATTTACTGGTGTTATGTGGCTATACCATGGGTATCTTGTAACATTACTATGGCAATCATAACAGGTTTCTTGTAAAATAGTTTTTACATTTTCGGGCGGATTGGTTTCCAATAAAAAAGGCTCAATAGAACTTAAATTACCTTCATTTTTTTCTGGTCTAAAAAATTGAGCAATTAGTAATAAGATTAAAAAAAGCAGACCTATTTTTTTTATGACTTTCATTTGTTTGTCTTTATTGATTTTTATATTTTGTTAGTTCATCAAAGTAGCTAATTTGTTTTTAGCTACTTATTGTGCAAATTTCATTTATTAGTAGTTTAAAAAACTAAAAATAAGTAAATTTATTTTATGAACATAAAAGAATTTTATAAAGAACTAAGCCATGTTAATGCTACAAGAGAAAGTAGGCTACATTATGCCAATTTAGTTTTAAATGATAAGCAACTTTTTATAAACCTTTTAGAAATTATGTTTATGGTTAATGACCATGTATCTTGTAAAGCTGCATGGGTTTTTGAGTTTGTTTGTTATAAAAATATAGCTCTTTTAACGCCGCATTTAGCGTTTTTTACAAAAAACATTCATAACATACATTTAGATTCTGCCTTACGCCCTGTTGCAAAAGTATGTATGTTAATTGCCAACACATACTATTCTCAAGAGCCAAATTCTATAAAGCAGGCTTTAACAAAACAACAAAAAGAAATCATTATTGAAACTGGTTTTGATTGGATGATTGGCAAGCAAAAAGTTGCCACTAAAGCGTTTACAATGGAAACACTTTTTTTATTTGGTAAAGAAACCAATTGGGTTCATCAAGAACTTGCTCAACTATTGCAACAAGATTTCTATAACCAAAGTGCTGGTTTTAAAGCCAAAGCAAAACAAATACTTAATAAGATTAAAAAAACTAAAAAATTAGAATAACTTCCTAATTGAGCCTTCTATCTTCTAACTTTCTTTGTTATCTTTGCAACTTGAAAAACCTCACATAATATGTCATTGTCAGTATTAAATGCCATCTCTCCTATAGATGGACGCTATAGAAATAAAGTTAGTGAATTAGCCCCCTTTTTTTCTGAAGAAGCTCTTATAAAATATAGGGTTTTGGTTGAAATTGAATACTTTATTACACTTTGTGAAATTCCGTTACCGCAATTAAAAACAGTAAACTCCGCAGTTTTTAACAGTTTAAGAACTATTTATAAGAATTTTTCAGCAGATGATGCTTTAGCCATTAAAAAAATTGAAGGCGTAACAAACCATGATGTAAAAGCTGTTGAATATTTTATAAAAGATAAGTTTGATGCACTAGGTTTATCTGAATTTAAAGAATTTATTCACTTTGGATTAACCTCTCAAGATATAAACAACACAGCCATTCCTTTAAGTATAAAGGATGCTATTAACACGGTTTATGTTCCAGAATTTTTGATTCTTTTAAATAAACTAAAGGCATTTTCAAAAGAATGGGCAGCAATTTCTATGCTGGCAAGAACGCATGGGCAACCAGCATCACCCACCAGGTTAGGAAAAGAAATAATGGTTTTTGTAGTGCGTTTAGAAGAGCAGTTTAATTTACTTAATGCTATTCCAAGTGCCTCAAAATTTGGTGGTGCAACAGGTAATTTTAATGCGCATCATGTGGCTTATCCCAATATTGATTGGAAAGCTTTTGGAAACTCTTTTGTTAAAGAAAAACTTGGATTACAGCATTCTTTCCCTACAACTCAAATTGAGCATTACGACCATATGGCGGCTCTTTTTGATGCTCTTAAAAGAATAAATACCATATTAATTGATTTAAACCGCGATATGTGGACCTACATATCTATGGATTATTTCAAACAAAAAATAAAAAAAGGGGAAGTTGGCAGCAGTGCCATGCCTCATAAAGTAAACCCCATAGATTTTGAAAACTCTGAAGGAAATTTAGGTATTGCCAATGCTATTTTTGAGCATTTATCTGCAAAACTGCCTGTATCTAGGCTACAGCGCGACCTAACAGATAGTACTGTTTTACGAAATATTGGTGTGCCTTTTGGACATACTTTGATAGGTTTTAAATCTACATTAAAAGGCTTGAGCAAACTACTACTAAATGCTGAAAAATTTAATGAAGACTTAGAAAATAACTGGGCTGTTGTAGCAGAAGCTATTCAAACTATTTTGCGTCGTGAAGGCTACCCGAATCCTTATGAAGCTTTAAAGGGGTTAACTAGAACAAATCAAAAAATTGATGAAAACGCTATTTCAAAATTTATTGAAACGTTGCATGTTTCAGATACAATAAAAGAGGAATTAAAACGTATTACGCCACGTAATTATACCGGAATTTAGTGTTACCCAATATTACTTTTTTTTAACCGCTTATGGGTTTATCCTAATTTTGTGAAGTGTTGCTTTTTGATATTTAATATTTTTTTAAAAGTAATGAGCGTGTAATTATCAATAGGAAAACAAACAATTACTTTCAACTACTGTTATAGTGTTTTTTTTATAGCGTTTTATATGTGCTTGCTAAAAATTATTGAAAAAAATTGACTATTTCTTGAATGCCTTTTTTATCAAAATCGGCTGTTTTAATGGTTCCAATTAAGGTTATTAGTTTGTCTGGGTTCATGTTGTTTCCTAAAATTCTAACAATAGCAAATCCATTTTCTTTAGCACTTCCAAAAACAATTACTTCATCTGCATCTGCATCATTGCCAATATATTTAACAACTATTTTATTGCCTTTATCGCTAAATTCCATTAAGTCTTTATACTTATTATTGTTTAAAATGGTTTTTACTTTTGTTAGTTCAGCATTAAAAGTTTCAATATCAGCTTCATTGTATTTATATCCTAA
>JALRJA010000213.1 GCA_023255235.1 Flaviramulus sp. | reverse complement strand
CCACATCTTTTTATTTTCATTTTTAACTTTTTAATATTAATAACCCTAATTTTAACTTAAAAATGTGAAGTAGCTAATATATAAAAACAGATAATAAATTAGGTGTCATAATTAAAAAATTATGTTGAATTCTATATATGAAACCAACCCAACTAATTTTCTCAAAAGATAAAATTAAAACTTAACCGTAATTATATTTTTAAATATTACAAAAATTTATCCTAAGCAAAATTTATTCTTTGCCTAAAAAATTAAAGGTAATAGTGCCAATTTGTTCTTTTTTTGATGCGTCTATATTAAACTGCGATTGTTTAGCATACTCAAGTGCGTGTTCAATTAAGCACTCATTATTAGAAGATGAAGCTGTATTTACATACGCATTAATAACACTACCTTGAGCATTTACAGTTATGTTTATAACTACTTTACCATTTACTTCACAAAGGTAAACAGGCACAGGAATATGAACTTTTTGTCTGTTTTTTAAAGAAAAACGTATAGTGCTTTTAGAGTTGTTTTCTGAGGTTTGTTGTTTTTTTAAAAGCTTATTAATCTTATCAAATTTTAACAATTCATCTTCTTCTAATTTTGAAGATGGCTCAGTTTCATAATTTGATTTAAACATATTAGGTTCGTCTAAACCTGTGCTTATATTTGGTGTGTAATTTTCAGGTGGTGCAATAGTTTTGTAGGCTTGCGTAAAACGGGTGTTATTTTTTTCAGTTTCGTTAAAAGCAGTATTGGTTTCAGCTTTTACATTATTTAACTTTTCTAAAGTTTCAAGTATTTTAATTTCGTCTTCTGTAAGTTTTTCTTCGGGTTCAATTTCATAATAACTCTCAGATAAAAATGGGTTGTATTTTCTTAAACTTAAATTAAAAACTAAGAGAACAATACTTCCAGAAAGGAACAAAGTAATTAATAATGCTTTATGCTGATTTGTTAGCTTCAAACCTTGATGTATATAGTATTTCTACGAAATATACGTAAAATAAAGAAGTTTAGTTTTGTAAGTGCTCAATAAAATCTTCAATAGAGATGGCATTTATAAGGTTAAACTCACCAATTTTTGTGCGTCTTAAAGCAGCTAAGTGTGCACCCGATTGTAGAGCCTTACCAAAATCATTAGCTAAAGAGCGAATGTAAGTTCCTTTACTACAAACTACTCTAAAATGAATATGTAGGTTATCAATATTGGTGATTTCAAATTGCGAAATGTTCACGGTTCTTGGTTTAATTTCAACAGGCTCGCCAACTCTGGCAAATTCATACAAGCGTTTTCCGTCTTTTTTTATAGCCGAAAAAACAGGTGGTACTTGTTCTATATTACCCATAAATTGCTTGGTAGTTTCTTTTATTAAAGCTTCTGTAATATGTTGGGTTGAAAAAGTTTGATTTATCTCAGTTTCAAGATCAAAAGAAGGTGTGGTGCTTCCTAAAACAAGTGTGCCGGTATATTCTTTTGGTTGCCCTTGAAAAATGTTAATTTGCTTGGTCATTTTACCAGTGCAAATTACCAATAAACCTGTTGCCAAAGGATCTAAAGTACCAGCATGCCCAACCTTAATTTTTTTAATTTTAAATGCTTGTTTTATTTCCCATCTTAGTTTATTGACTACTTGAAAGGATGTCCAATGTAACGGTTTATCAATTAATAAAATATGGCCGTTTTTAAAATCGTCTTCAGTAATCATAAAAGATACTATTTTTTGGCGTTATAGGTTATGGTTTAACAATTCAAAAGAAACGCATTTTTTAAATACTCTATTTCAAAATTATTAAAAGCCATAGTTAATTAAAAGTAGCAAATCCAATTGCAATTAAACCAATAACAACACAGTAAATGGCAAAATAGGTTAGTTTACTTTTTTTAACTAAAGTTATCATCCAAGTGCAGGCAAACAACCCTGAAATAAAAGCGGCAATAAACCCAACAGAAAGCAAGGTGAAATTTTCAGATTCATAAGTTAATTCACCACTTACAATAGTTTTTGCAATTTTTCCAAAAATTAAAGGAACCACCATTAAAAAAGAAAAACGAGCTGCTTTTGTTTTATCATTTCCAAGTAAAACCGATGTAGAAATTGTAGCACCCGAACGAGAAATACCAGGAAGCATGGCTATAGCCTGAGAAACACCTATTATAAACGCATTACTAAAAGACACGCTTTTGTTTGTGTTTTTGGCTTTATCTGCTAAGTAAAGTAATATAGCCGTAACAATTAGCATACAACCTACCAACAACACATTGCCACCAAAAAGAGATTCTAATTGTTTTTCAAAAAAAAGCCCAACTATTACAGCAGGAATCATAGAGATGGCAATTTTAGATAAAAACTGCCAATCGGCATTCCACTCAAATTTTAAGGCTCCTATTATAAGGCTTAATATATCTTTTCTAAATACAACTATAGTACTTAAGGCTGTTGCAAAATGTAAAACAACTGTAAATAAAAGGCTGTCTTCAGGTAAAGATTGGTCTCCTAAAATAGCTTTACCCAATTCTAAATGCCCACTTGAAGATACTGGTAAAAATTCTGTAAGACCTTGAATAATACCAAGTATGATAGAGTCAATAATGCTCATTATTTTTTATCAGGATTCAACAAAATGGCATAAATTTCAATACCTAAACCAATAAGAACTAGCATAGGTGCTAATCTAATTCTTCTAAAATTATAAATCTCAGGGTTAAATATATTGGGGTCATCACTACCACCGCCCGACATTAATATAAAACCAAGTGCAATAATTGCTAAACCTATAAGCATGAATTTATAGTTTTTTTTACCAAATATAAAAACAGGTTTTGAATCTTCTTTTCGTTTTTTTTCTCCCATAATTTATATGTTTTAAAACACAACGCTACTAAACTAATAATATAAGTCGTCGGTTTTTAAATTTAAAAACCGACGACTTATATTATTAGTTTAGTAGCGTTGTGTTTTAAA
>JALRJA010000130.1 GCA_023255235.1 Flaviramulus sp. | reverse complement strand
GTTATTAAGGGTGTTTTTGATGTTGTAAAAAAATCAGAAGTCCTAAAAAATGATGAAGATGGTGTGATACTTAAAGTAACCACAAATAACCAAACCAAACGCATTGGGTTACTTGGTAGTAAAGGCAGGAATAACAATTTTAAAGAAATTGAAGTAGGTGGTTTAGAATTTGCCTTTAAGTATGGTTCTAAAGTTTTAGAATTACCATTTTCTGTTAAACTTAATGATTTTGAAGCAGAGCGTTACCCAGGAACAGAACGAGGTTTTTCTGCATTTTCAAGTAAAGTTACGGTGCTTGATAAACAAAAAGGAAATTTTGATTACAAGATTTATATGAATAACATTCTCGATCATGGTGGTTATAGGTTTTTTCAATCAAGTTTTGACCCTGATGAAAAAGGTACTATTTTATCTGTAAACCATGATTATTGGGGAACTTTACTTACCTATATAGGGTATATTTTGCTCTATTTTGGAATGTTGGCCATTTTGTTTAGTAAGCATGCGCGTTTTGGAGATTTAAAAAGACAACTAGAAAAGATTAAAATCAAAAAAGCTAACAGTATTACAGTTTTACTGCTTTGCTTGGGTTTAAATAGTTTTTCACAAACACACACAGGGCATGATTTTTCTAAACCTACAAAAGCCCAGATAGACTCTGTTTTAAAAGCCAACATAACACCAAAAGAGCATGCTAATGAATTTGGGCGTTTAGTTATACAAGACCTTAATGGGAGAATGAAACCTGCAAATACTTATGCTTCTGAAATGCTTCGGAAATTAAGTAAACACGATACTTATGAAGAATTTGATGCCAACCAGGTGTTTTTATCTATTCAAGAGAGTCCTATGCTTTGGTATAACGTGCCTATAATTTATTTAAAACCTAAAAAAGCCGATTCTATTAGAAAACTTATTGGAATTGATAAAACCGAAAAGTATGCTACATTGTCTGATTTCTTTTCTGATAATGGTAGTTATAAACTAGCTCCTTATCTAGACGAGGCATATAAAGCTCAGGTTCCTAACGGATTTCAAAAAGAGTTTAAAGAAACCGATCAGCGTGTTAATTTGCTTTATAACACCATTGAGGGTAGGTCATTAAAACTATTTCCAATACCAAATGATGCAAACAACACTTGGATTTCAACTTTTGAGTACAAAAATGAGCCTTTAAAAATACAAGATTCGCTTTATGCTAGTTTTATAAAAAATGGTTTTAGCGTTTATTTATACACATTAAATCAGGCTAAAAAAACAAATAATTTTGAAGAAGCATTAAAACTTTTAGAAGCTTTTAAAAAAACGCAGCATAAATATGGAGCTGCTGTTATGCTGGATGATGATAAAGTAAAAACCGAAATACTATACAATAAATATGATATTTTTAAAAAACTGTTTAGTTGGTATTTGTATGCTGGTATGTTATTGTTTGTGGTTTTAATTATTCAAATTTTTAATGCTAAAAGACAATTTATTAATAAAGCGGTTACTGTTTTTAAAATACTTGTTTTAGGCTTGTTTGTTTTACATACAGCAGGTTTAATTGTAAGATGGTATATTTCTGGTCATGCACCTTGGAGTGATGCTTATGAATCTATGATTTATGTGGCTTGGGCAACGATG